>JAFAPF010000508.1 GCA_019247245.1 Rubrobacter sp.
GGGTCCCGGTCGTCTTGCTAATCGTGCTCTGGGTGAGCCGTCGCCACGGGAGGATTGTGTTGCACACGTTTCTGTCCTACCCCTCTCAAAGGTGACATTGAGCTTTCGAGGAACCCAGAAGCGGCGCCTGGCGGGCAACTACACCAAGGTAGAGTCCATCTTCGAGCTTCCCTCGGAGGAATTCTAGGGGCCACTAGTGAACCCAATTAAATTCTATAGTCGTATCGACAGATACTTGTCAGCAAAGGAGGCTTAGCACGGGCGCTACCTCTCGACACCAGCAGCAGGAGAAGGTACGCCTTGCGCAGGTCGGCGAGGAGCGGTCGTGCCATCTTTCTCTAATATTCTCCTGTAGCACGGGCTACCGGGGAGCCTACTAGAGATTTCTCCTTATCTACGGCGTTTGTAGTATGAACCTTCTACAGCGGTTTGCAATGTAGATGAACCGGTGACATTATGAGCGCATGAACGCTTACTCCGAAGACCTGCGTACGAAGATAGTCCAAGCCCTCCGTCGCGGATGGGCAAGAGCCAGGCCGCCCGCACCTTCGGCGTCTCGCTCTCCTCGGTCAAGCGATACGCCAAGTTGGCCGAGTACTGCGCTTCCCTACATTACGTGGGGGGGGACGGCCCTTCCGGTTCCGAAGTTAGAGGCCACCATCCGTGCCAACATGGGGCTGGGGGGACATAACGCCGCCATAATGCTGGAGCGTGCTTAGAGCACGGCTATCCAAAGCCGATCACGATCGCGCGATCAGTTCCGCTAGGTGGTCGTGCAGGGCCTGGACGATCCGGTCTTGGGGCCCTTCGCCGTCACCCCGCCGCTCGAGCTCGTCTACGCTCAGCGGCCGGCCGAACATGACCGTGATCTTCGTCGGCCGCGGCAGGGTTTTCCCCGGCGGCATCGCCTTATACGAGCCACTGATGCTCGTCGGCACCACCGGCACCCGGAAGTGAGCCAGCAGCGCGCCGATACCGGGCTTGAACTCTTGCAGTTCGCCGGTAGGCGAGCGCTGGCCGCCGGGGAACCAGACCAGGTTATTAGCACGCTTCAAGACCGCGGCCCCGAAGGCCAGGCTCGAAACGGCATGCTCATCGGCGTCGATCGGCACCGCCTTGGCGAGTCGACTGACGAAGCCGTTGATCGGGTTGCCGAAGGCCGCACCAACGTAGGCGGCCCAGTACGTCCGGCGCATCCGCCGGTAGTCAAGCGCCGCGGCGACCGCGAACGAGTCGAGGTAGCTGGTGTGGTTAGGCGTGACGACGAACGGGCCTTCTTCGGGCAGGTTCTCCATGCCCTCTACACTCAGGCGGAACGCTCCCCGAAATATCGCCCGATTGAGGGCGAACATACCCCTCGCCATCACCGACATCGCCGGTCCCAGGGGCTCGAGATACCGCTTCTGCTCGTCGCTCAAGTCCTCTTCGGGTTGCTCCAGGGGCGACGCCACGTGCGCAGCTCCGCCGGCCTCGGCTCGCTCGGTTACCTCTCCCAGCAGGTCGCGGACGCTCTCGACGCGCTCGATCGCTTCTTCGTCCAGCTCGACGCCGACGCTGCGGCCGATCGCCAACCATAGGCTCACCCACTCCATCGAGTCTACGCCTAGGTCGCCATGCAGGCTCGTGTCGAGGTCCAGTCGCCGATCGGGGTAGCGGTCGGTGAGCAAGTCCCAGACCCGCTTGGCCGCAGGGTTCTCGAGTAAGGCGCGGTCCTCTTCGGATATCTCCCTTACCGGGGTAGGGCCGACCTCCTCGTCCGTCTGCACCGGGCTCTCGTTCGCCTGTTTAGTCACGGTTACCTCCTTAATAGATCCTTTGCACAGGATTGTCGCACCCGTTCATATGGGCATTCGTGAGCTTCGGTAAGGGTCCGGTAAAGGAAGCGTTAAGGACCGCTTACCGGTATCTGCGGCAGAGCTTCCCACGCGGGAAGGAGGCGCACGATGGAGTGCCGCCCAAAAGGCTACTTCGAGTTTTTCGAGAAGAACCGTCCGAAAGGTGGTTGCCTACCGAGACTTTTCGGACGGT
>JAFAPF010000521.1 GCA_019247245.1 Rubrobacter sp.
CGCCCGTTTGTCCTGCTTGCCCAGCAGAGCCTCTTCGATCATACGCGTGTCCCCGAAGGAAAACACACGGTCTGGGTCTACTGCCACGTTCCGAACGGCTCCACCTTTGACATGACGGAGCGTATAGAAGACCAGATAGAACGCTTCGCGCCCGGTTTTAAGGACCGCATCTTGGCCAGAAGCGCAATGGATCCTGCGGATCTGGAGCGCGCTAACGCCAACCTTATAGGCGGCGACATAAACGGCGGCGTCATGGACTTTCGCCAGCTCTTCACCCGGCCTGTGGCGCGCTTCATACCCTACTCCACCTCCGCCAAGGGCCTCTACATCTGCTCCTCCTCCACGCCGCCCGGCGGCGGCGTCCACGGCATGTGCGGTTACTTCGCAGCCCGCGCGGCCCTGGCGACCACGTTACGCTAATACGCTAAGCTACTGGGCCGTTGGAGCGTATAAAAGAACTGGGGTTTAAGAACTGGGGTTTAGTTTGAGACAATCTTCTCGATCGGCACGCTGCTCGTTAGTTGCTCGTTCTATCCGGGAAGCCCTTGAAGCTGGGCTGAATGTAGTCCACTGGGACTATGGACCACCTGGTATCGCTAAGAGAGCTCATAGCCTTTATCAGAATGCCGCAGATCCGAGAACTCGAAGAACGCTTCGGGGATAGAGAGGTCTAGGCACTGCCCTAGCAAAGAGCCAAGGCGCTAACGTTTCTCGATATGGCAGCAGAAAGGGCGAAAGGAGCCTAGCTTCCTTCCTTTGCTACTGTTACCTCACTTCTACCTCACTTCTCCTTGTGCTCCTTCTTACTGGCGATTCTCAGCTTTTACCGGCACGTCTTTTCCTTTGTTCGGCGGTGGGCGATAGATATAATGGAGGGGTTGAAAGAGTCGGGGAAAGAAGGCGTCGGCGGGCTGGCGGTTCGGGGTAAGAGCTAGAAAGGGGCAGGAGGTTGGCGGACAAGACGCAGGTGACGGAGGATGGCAAAGGCCAGACCACAGAGGTCGGCAGCCTAACGGTGACAGACAATCGCACGGGTAGTAGTTACGATATTAAGATCAAAGAGGGCACCGTGCGGGCAATGGACTTTAGGCAGATCAAGGTCGACGAAGACGACTTCGGCCTAATGACATATGACCCGGGTTTTTCGAATACGGCGCACTGCCGGAGCGCCATCAGCTACATTGATGGCGAGCAAGGCGTTCTAGAGTATCGAGGTATTTCCATCGAGCAATTGGCCGAGCACTCTTCTTATCTTGAGGTGGCGTTTCTCTTGATCTACGGCCACCTGCCCACCCAGGCCGAGCTGGACAGCTGGCTCTACCAGATCACCCACCACACCTTCGTGCACGAGAACATCAAGGAGTTCATGAACGGTTTCCGGCACGATGCCAACCCTATGGGCATGCTCCTCGCCTCTGTAGGCGCGCTCTCGACCTTCTACCCGGAGGCGATGGATATCGACGACGAGTACCAGTGGCACGTCGCTACCATACGCCTCATCGCCAAAATGCCCACCCTCGCTGCCTTTGCCTACCGACATTCTTTGGGCCTCCCTTACGTCTACCCCGACAATGAGCTTTCCTATGCCGGCAACTTCCTCTCGATGCTCTTCAAGATGGCCGAGCACAAGTACGAGCCTGATCCACGTATAGAGAGGGCTCTGGATGTGCTCTTCATCCTGCACGCCGAGCACGAGCAGAACTGCTCGACGGCGGCCGTTCGGACCGTTGGTTCCGCCCTGCCAGACCCCTTCACGGCTGTTGCCGGGGGCATAGCCGGGCTCTATGGCCCTCTTCACGGAGGGGCAAACATAGCTGTCGTCAAGATGCTCCAGAGGATAGGATCCACCGAGAACATCTTGGACTTCCTCGAAGGTGTCAAAAATGGAAACGAGCGACTGATGGGCTTCGGGCACCGAGTCTACAAGAACTACGACCCACGCGCCAAGATCATACAGAAGCACATCGACGAGCTCCTGGAGGCCACAGGTAAGCAGAACCCGCTCCTGGATATAGGCAGAGAGCTCGAAAAGAGGGCGCTAGACGACGAGTACTTTACGGATCGCAGGCTCTACCCCAACGTCGACTTCTATTCGGGTGTGATCTATGAGGCCCTAGATATACCGACCGACATGTTCACGGTGATGTTCGCTGTGCCACGCACCTCCGGCTGGATGGCCCAGTGGATGGAGTGGATGAATGATCCTGAGCTAAAGATCGCCCGTCCCCGCCAGGTCTACACGGGCGCCCGCGACGTCGACTATGTTCCCGTAGAGAAGCGTTGACCAGGTCAACGCCAGACCAAGCTGCACAGAACCCTAGTTTTGCGAAGGTTAGATGGCGGGCCAGTACCCTCCCGGTAGATAGAGGCCGGGTGCCAACTCGACGGTGTAAGTCCATGCTGGGAGTGTCGTGCCCGTCTGTAGGAGTGTTGTAGGGATGAGGACGCGTCTGTAGACGCTATTCCCACCCGGCCGGAATACCTCTAGGTCATCGAGCATCGGGAGATGCTCCTCAGGGTCCTCTAATACAAGTAGCTCACCCCATACTGTATCCCAACTCGAGGATATCTTGGCCTCTTCGATTTCCTTATAGCGGCCAGCCTCTGCGTCGGCCAGGTAGTTCGTGGTGCCTGTGGCTCGTACGTCTGACTCAGGAACGACGAGGGCTGGGAAGCCGAAGGACAGCTCGTAGAGGTGGCCCCGAACGGTCGCTTCTTGAACTGAGATCAGACGCCGACAGAAGCGTTCGTGGTTGCTCTGCCCTCGTTTGAGGGTCCCGTAGACGAAGAGGTTGAGACGTGTTCGTTCTAAAGTCGTACCATTTCCTAAAGCGTTTCGACGAGAGCTTCTGGGTCCGTGACGCCGAGAGCTCGATGCCCCAAGGGATGCAGCTGGACGGCGGGCTTGCGTTTGATCAAGGCCGGTTTAAGACTGGCAGGCTCGACCTCAGACACGTCGAACCTGCAAACCCTCGCTGTGTTGTTGTCCCTTCCCTACAATGTGATCCTACAGATGCTCCCTATAGTTTCGTTGCATTACCGGCCTACCAGCGAGACGTAGTCGACCATTATGCATCGGTCCATGACCACGGCGAGGCCGTGCTCTTTTGCGTATTTAGCGGCATCCTCATTGATTACGCCCGATTGCAGCCACAAGACCCTAGCTCCAGAGGCCACGGCGTCATGGGCGACTGGCATGACATTCTCGCTGCGACGGAACACATCAACAATATCTATGCGCTCTGGTATCTCCTCGACGGTAGCGTGCGGCTCCTCGCCGAGGACGGGTCCCTCAAGGTTGGGGTTGACCGGGAAGATCCTATACCCGAACCCTTGCAGAGCGCGGGAGATGGTGTTGCTCGTCCGGTACGGCTTCTTGGAGAGTCCCACAACCGCCACGTTGCGCGACTCTTCGAGCAGGTGCTTGATCTTTGCGGTGTCCGGATTCTTGTGCAGCACGGCTTCTCCTTTTGAGAGGACTATAGATTCAGCTGCTCGAGCGCCTCGAGGTATCCCTGGGAGAAGGTGGGAAACTGGAGCACGCCGTCGAGCAGAATGTCTATGGACGTGCGTATTGCCCAGCACGCCTGGTGGATCCGCTCTCCCGCAAGTGGCGCTATCGCCCAAGCTCCGATCAAGACCCTCTCCTTGCGGTCGGCCACGAGCCCCAAAGTCCTCCAGGACTCTTTCTCGTATGTAGCGGAACGCGACAGCACCTTGGGTAGGTCGAGTGTTACAGAAGCGACGTCGATACCCTTCTGCCGTGCTTCTTCCTCGGGCATACCCGTTACGGCGATCTCTGGGTCCGTAAATACTACTCGCGGAATGCCGAGATAGTTCGCCTTGCGATCTCCGCCGAGGATGTTGTCGACCGCGACGCGTACCTGGTACTGGGCCACATGGGTGAACAAGAATATCCCGGTCACGTCTCCGATCGCCCACAGACCAGCAGCGCCGTTAATCTGACACCGGTCGTTTGTCGGAAGGCCCCTTTGGTCGACATCGACCCCAACAGATTCCAGGCCGATTTCCTCCACACGGGGCGTCCGACCCGCGACCATCACCAAGATGTCTGTTTCTACCTCTTCGCCATCGTCGAGAGTGGCGATCTTATCTCCGCCGCCTCTATGAGACTCCTCGACCCTTCGGCTCACGCGAATGTCGACCCCCCTCTCCTTTGATATCTCTTGGATGCTCTCTCCTACTTTAGGGTCTTCGTGGTCTATGAGTCTATCGGAGTTCTCGCCGAGTGCCACTCGACTCCCTAGGCGGGAGAGCCACTGGCTGTCTCTAAGCCGTTCGGAGCGCCGCCGATGACGAGCGTCGTTCCCGCACCTCGCGTGTCGTGGGCGCTTCGCGGTTGGTCTACACGGGGACGTCTTCGATTCCCTCGACAGGGAGCATGTTGGGCGCCGAGCCGGTTGCCACGACGATGTTTTCGGCTTCCAGCTCTTCGCCATTCACCTCGACGCGCCCTGACCCGCTCAAATAGCCTTCGCTCTTCACCACCCTGGCTCCTTTTTCTTCGTAGCTCTCTATCTCTGCCGAGTCGTCGAGGTTACGGATCATGGAGTCACGATAGTCAAAGATGTCTTTAAGGTCCGGGGAGGTACTTTTACCTTGGACCCTCTTCGCCTCTTTACGAGCCTCGGGTGGACGGATCAGGGTCTTCGAGGGGATACACGCCCGGTAGGCGCATTCACCCCCAAAAGCTCTTTCTTCACCACTTGGTGTCAACGTGTTATCTATCCCGTTTCATGCTGGTACTGACAGTAGACGAGCCGTATACGGGGTCTTCCCCGATGCTTCTAATCTCCAGGCTGGTTCGATAAACATCCGGGGGTAGAGAGGCGTGGTTAGAGGTTAGCGTTGTTCAGAAGGGGCTTGCTTGATGGCGTAGAGGAGCCACCATCCTGCTCTATGGTC
>JAFAPF010000102.1 GCA_019247245.1 Rubrobacter sp.
CTTCGCCCAAAATAGCGGTTGCCAGGAATTTATTTTCATTAGGCTCGATCGCTTGTGAGATATGGAGCTTCTTTGCCGCCAGAGATTGTATGGAAGTGAAGTACATGAAAACCTATCAAGGCATAGGAGTGTCCGGTAGGTACAGCAGCTGACCTGCAAAGATGAGGTTGGGATTCTCAATACCGTTGGCTTGTGCTATAGCTTCTACCGAACTACCAAAGCGCTCTGCGATCTGACCTAAAGTGTCCTCGGGCTGCACTAGGTAGGCACGACTAATTGCTGGCCCTCCCGATGAGGATAGTTCATTTAGGAGTGCCTCTCCCCGGTAAGGATAGATAGGTAGGTACAGCAGCTGACCTGCAAAGATGAGGTTGGGATTCTCAATGCCATTGGCCTGCGCTATGGCTTCCACCGAGGTGCTAAAACACTCCGCTATCTCGCTGAGGGTGTTTTCTGGTTGTACCAAGTAGTCAGGATTAGCTGCTGGCCCTCCGGAAGAGGGTAGTTCATTCTGGAGAGGTTCTCCACAGTAAGGATAGGGTAGCAACGCGAGCGGAGGACGCGGCGGCTGGGAGAAGTCGAAGTCGTCTAACAAGTCCCCAAGCTGAGAGACATTCTCCCGCACGGTAGGTCGCGGGTCAGGGCGACCGTCCGTCTGGGGGTCGATGCGTTGCCCTCCCAAGAACAGATTCTCTATGAACTTTAGGTAAGCATCGAAGCTCAAGGTCTGATGATCTATATATCCCTGCTTGGCATAAGGGCTTATAACCAACCCGGGCACTCTAAGACCGTAGCCGTTCTCGTCTACCTCAGGTGGCTGGACGTGGTCGTAGAACCCTCCCCAGTCGTCCCAGCTTAGAAAGATCGCTGTACTGTCCCAGTTAGGTCCTTGCATGATGGTGTTGATCAGATTGGTGACGAAGGCTTGTCCGTCGCTTACAGGCTTCGGAGGATGCTCGCTGTCATCCTCGTTGGGCATTATCCAGGAGACAGCGGGGAGGGTACCGTTTTTGGCGGCATCGTAGAAGGTAGAGACGTCCTGGATGTTGTCGAGCTGCCCGTCCTGTTTTACGGTATCGAAATACGGTAGTGGATTCCAGGCCCCTGGTATGTCTACTGCCTGAGGCTTGGGAGCACAGAACATCTCCTCGTCGTCGTCGCAATCGGGTTGGGTACCCTGATCCAGATAGTAAACCCAGCTCACCTTGTTGTTGTAGAGCAGGTACGTCAGATCGGTCCAGGCATAGCTAGTATTTGAGTGGGGCCGTTCGGGATCCCCCAGCGCATTTTGACAGCTCATCGGGTCACCGGCCTTGCTACACCTCGCTGACCATGCTGAGACCATGAACAGATGTGATGGCAAGCTCTGAGACGCGTTGGGTTCGAACAGATGGTCCTGCAAAACGAACTGCTGAGCATATGTCCAGTAGTTGGGGATCTCTTGGGCGTCGTGGTATCCCATAACTTCAGAAGGCATTTGGTGCTCCGTTGAGCCGCTGCAGGCGGGTTCGGCGGGGTCTTCACAGCCCTTCTCTCTACCCTGGACCTGCTCTAGGAAGCCATCCATCTTGCCGTCGTCGACGTCGGCTGTAGCGGCTTCTGCCCCATGAGGACCGCCCCTGTTGTCGTCGTAAGGGTCATGGAAGGGCTTTACGCATTCGTCGGTCTGTGGATCGGGCACACACACGGTGGGCATACCGTCTTGCATAGGGATGCCCTCTGCTCCCGGGAAGGTACCAAAGTAGTGGTCAAAGGAGCGATTTTCTTGCATGATCATGACGATATGCTGGATCTTCTTTTGAGCCTCATCGAGCGTGGTAGTGGGCGTAGTAGATGCAGGCCCCTGGTCGGCACTAGCACTGTGAGCGACCAATATCGTAGTGAGAAGCACCCCTAGCGCAGGGGCAATAAACCTAATACATCTGTTAAAGGCGAGCTTCATCATTGGGCAGCTTCTCAACCTTTCTTAAGAGGGTTTTAAGAAGAGCTTAGAAACGCTCCCTTGTTTTCCTCATCACGATCACTTATTAGGAGTGTGCCGAAAACGACCCGTTTTGGTACTCCACAACTGGCTTCAGTGACCCGCACAAGCAAAGTGAGTTGCCGAGAACACAAGGAGCAGCTGCCTACAGGGACGCCGCAGAAACCAGGGTCTTGAGATCGGCTACCTCCAGGTCAGGCTTGGCGCTAGCTGGAGGTGTCGCACCGAACCCCTCCTTTTCTGTGCGGCGATTCACCCATACAGTGGAGATGCCTAGCTCTGTGGCAGGGGCTATGTCATGGAAGAGACTTTCGGCGGCGTGTAGCAGCTTCCCCTTTTGGATGCCCATCCGCTCAAGAGCCATCTCAAAGTTGTTCTTGGAAGGCTTGTAGGTACTGGCTTGCTCGGCGGTGATGATCCAATCGAACTCCACCTCCAAATGACACGCTGTCAAGGCGAACAGTCCGTCGTCCACATTAGATATGATCGCGAGCTTGTAGCGCTCCTTCAGAGCTTTGAGTGCCTCAACAGTATCCGAGAAGGGCTTCCAATATCTTAGAGAGTCAGCTAGTGCTCGCACCTCCGAGGGTTCAGCTTCGAAGTCCCATCTCCTGCTTGCCTCTCTTACCTCCTCTTCCAAAATATATCTATACTTGACATAGTTCCCCTTAGTTGAACTCGCCTGCAGCTTGTGCTCTGTGTGAGCATGTAACTCTAGGATCTCTTCATCGGAAGCCCTGATGCCGTGGTTCTGTAGCACAGGCTGAAGGCCGGAGACTATACCGCTCTCCCAATCGATTAGTGTTCCATAGCAGTCGAAGCTAATAGAAGTATAGCGATCGAAGTCAAGCAACATACCCTCTCATCCATCATAAAGGCTTGCAATACATTAGCAGTATAGGAGATAGAGCCATCCTGTTTGAGGACTGTCCCAAAAACGTCCCTTTTCGGAACACTTCCCTTTCCCCACCACTCATTCATAGGGGCACCAGGTATAGGGGCACCAGGTTCATAACCGCTTGCTATCGGGTTGCGCCATCTCGATAGTAGTAGAACAAAGAGTCGACGAATCCCGAATAAGCGTTTACCGACTCTCTCCGGGCTTGCTCGACTTGCTTTCGCCACTCGTCTAGGTCGGGTT
>JAFAPF010000104.1 GCA_019247245.1 Rubrobacter sp.
CGCTGAAGCTAAACACTCGACCCCGCAAGACCCTCGCCTACCGCACCCCAGCTGCTACACTGGCAGAAACCGTTGCGCTCACCGGTTGAATCCACCGGCGCTTTTATAAGTAGGCTCGCAAAATTAGACATGTGGTGTATAACCCACAGGAGCTAAGGTATTTTTCTTTATTCGCTTAATCTTTATGACGTGTCGTTATCTCATATTGCATAGAATATCTTGACATCGCCTGATGACTTTATGACAATACGAGTATGAATATTATCGCGATCGCCAATCAGAAGGGTGGGGTCGGCAAGACGACCATTACGATCAACCTTGGTGCAGCCCTGGCGGAAGCGGATCTGCGCATCCTTCTCGTTGATCTCGATCCCCAAGGCCACCTAACGGAAGGGCTCGGCCTATCCGAGCCAGAGGGAGATGAGACGCTCGCTGCTGCACTTCTTGGCAGAACATCGCTGCCAGTCGATATGCTAACGGTCTCACACGAGTGCGGCGTTGACATCATCCCTGCAAGCCTCGGCCTCTTTCTCACCGAGCGCGACCTTGTACACCTTCGCGGTCGAGAGTATCGCCTCATGCGCGTCTTCGAGCCACTTGAAGACCGGTACGACTACACTCTGATCGATTGTCCGCCAACTCTCGGGCAGCTTACCGATAATGCACTCGTCGCTGCTCGCAAGGCCCTGGTCCCGATTCAGCCCGAAGACACGAGTCTCCGCGCTCTAGAGATGCTCCTGGACCAGATCCACTCCATTCGCGACGGATTGGGTCTCACGGTCGATATCGTTGGTCTCGTGGTAAACCAAGCGGATGACACCCTGGTAGCTCGGAGAACATTGGAGACATTAACCAAGGCTGTTCCAGTACCGATACTTGCCTCGATTCGCCGGCGTGTTCGCCTCAAGGAGGCGTGGGCGGCGGGTAAGCCAGTTACAATGACGGAGCCGACAGGAGACACTGCTGAGGCGTTTCGTGGGCTTGCACAAGCAATTATGCAGCAGCGAAAGGAGGTAACTGCATGACGAACCAACAGGATCGCGCTGCCCGCCTCGCTGCCCGTTTCCAAGATTCTCCCGCCACAGTGCGCGATGAACCAAGGGCCCCTCACGTGCGACGCACATACTACATCCGACGCGACATTGCCGATAGACTCGACGAGGAGCAGCGCCGCCTTAACTATGAACTTGGCGGTTTGGCAAAGAGCCATCTTCTGCAAATGCTTCTGGTAGCTGGCTTCGATCACCTTCCAGAGATCGTGACAAATTTGAAAAAAGATCGCAATATCTTAAATTCATAATCGGGCTAGGTCATAAAGCCATAACCGGAAACAACGGCTACAATCTAGGAAGTATCGGCGCTGCCTTATATAGTAGGCAAGGCTAGAAGGAGCAGGGAGGGCGATAGCGTTGGAAGAGCAAGCAGGAAAATCCCCGGGGCGGACAATCCACGTCGTCCTTAGGAGGAACGCCATCGGCAGCCTAGCAGCCGAGGCCCAAGGGATATTGCCTTTCGGGCACGGGGGGATCTTCGGGGAGTCTCTCGGCCTCGACGATGAGGGCCAAGCAAAGGAGCCCGTCTACGAGGAAGCTATAGCGAACCTCAAGGACCTCCTGGCCTACTGCCACGTATGGGGGCGCATGAGCTTCGATACTACCGATCCCGAAGCACGGGAGGTCGTAGAAGCGCTTGTCGAAGAAGCGATGATCATAACTTCCGAAGATAGCCGGAGAGTGTTAGGGAGGTTGGGAATCGAATAGAGAGAGAGCCGTATAATGGGAGTTATCCCTATTCACCAGTTGGTGAGCAGTAGTAGGCAACCTCCTGCTCCTTCGACATGAGCCCTTTTGAGCTGTATCGAGAACGTCGGGTTTTTATGCAGTTCTTCGCATATTCTCCCTGTGTGCGAAGACCCCTGTCTATTTCTGTGCCGAGAGAACCGTAGCGGTAAGCTGCCTCCTTAGGGTGAGTTCTATGTAAGTCGCTCCTAAGAGTTTGATGAGAATTTGCTCCATAAGCCTTGTTCACTCCGGAATATCCGGGTATCTATTGGTGCGGAAACAGTAGTCAAGGCACGCTTACTAGGGAAAGGGGAAACGTTTTATGCATAAGCTTGTTTCGAGGCCGTCCTGCTTGCTAAGCGGTCTGGTAACGCAGAGCAAGATGGAGCAACTTTTAGACGAGATCTACGGCATCAAGCCGAACGAGGAAGAGCTAAGAGCGCGTACGTACCAGCCGACTACAATCACCGAGTTGCGGATAGAAGCGATCGAGGACGTGGGTCTACCCACGCTCATGGAAGAAGCTCTCATCCTTGTCACCAAAACCCTTGGGGTGGAGTATGGTAGGGTGCTTGAGCTGCAACCGGATGCCGAAAATTTGCTGTTGCGCTCGGGGAAGGGGTGGAAAGAAGGGTTCGTGGGACATGCTACCGTACCACTTGATTCACCCTCCGGCTATACCTTGGAAGCCAACGAGCCGATGGTATTTGAGGACGTGTACTCGGAGGCTCGTTTCAGTGTTCCTCCGTTGCTTCATGAACACGGAGTGAGAAGTAGCGTGTTGGTCCCCATCTGTGATCAGGAGCAGCCTCTTGGCGTTTTGGGGGCTGACACAACTGAACAACGGGCCTTTACCGAGGACGAGGCTGACTACCTCCAAGCCGTCGCTGAGGTACTCGCTGCGGCGAGATAGAGCACAGCAGCATTACTAAACCTTCACCAGATTAAGGAGCGGGATAGGCAATCCATCGCTAGTAGGTAGAACTTACTGCGCATAGTATTCCTTTAGGAGCCATTTGGGTGAGATTTGTCTCCTACATCGATGCGACGAAAGGCCACCAATCGCAAGAACGGCTACCGGCTTCCAGAGGCTGCAGAACAAGAACACGCAGCGTAGCGGAGGACTTTTTTCCTCGCGTTTACTCTGTGGCCCTGCGATGACGTATGGAGCATCAACGCGCTCCTACGCCCTCTCTCTATATAGAATCGGTTCGCTCCCGATTTGCTTCGAGCCCTGCTCCTGAGTACAGTACCAATCCCGGTGCCCTCGTGGTGTTGAGCGAAAGGGGAGGATCGAGGGCATCGGAGCGCGCAGGTTTCTACCGCACGCGCACCGAGGGCTCAAGGCCGGTTGTGGCAATCGGGTGGCTCTTAGCAGCGGGTGTTGGACGGCGACACGATGAAGCGCTCCTCTCGAGGGAAGCGTTCGGCCAGCGACTCGGAGATCTCGAAGTTGGTGGTCAAGAGCTGGGTCGGGTTAGACGCCAGCCATTCGCTGAGGCTGATCTCCTGGTAGTGCCCACTGTTGAAGGTGATCAACACGCGGCAGACATCATTCCCCGTATTCTCTATATAGTGGCCGCTCCCTCGCGGCGCGTAGCCGACGTCCCCGGCCTCGAACTCCACCGTCTCGGCGTGGCCTTGAGCCATGAAGACGGTCATACTTGCCGTCCCAAAAAGGTAGTACTGCCACTCGTCAGCGTTCGGATGCCAGTGCATCTCGCGTATCGCACCCGGCTCCAGCTCAAGGATTGCTCCCGCCATGGTGGTCGAGATCGGGAACTCCTCGACCGTCACTAGCCGAATCGTCCCTCCGGCGAACTCGCGTGGCTCTTGCGCCTCGAGCGGGTACCGGTGGGTAGTGACCAGTGAGGGCTGCTCCCCAGTAGAAGAAGATTGTGGAGCAGCCTCTCGGTCTCCTAACTCGGGTGCTGGCACCGGCCTTTTAGCGAAGTACACCTCGCCCGAGGGCAAGCTTGCGACATCTTCTTCAGAGAGTCCTAAGTTTCGCGCAGCGACCGACCTTGGGGTGTGGGCTATCCAGTCGGTGACGCTGAAGGTGTGGTCTTCGGAGAAGTATCCGTTGTCGAAGACGAGGATGAAGTGGCACTCTCCTGGACCGAGCCCCTGTATCGAATGACCGTAGCCCTTCGGGAAGTACCACACGTCCCCAGGCCCGAAATCATCGGTCGCCGAATCGCCTGTAGGATGCAAGATCGTGGTGCGGCAGTAGCCGTCGACCACGTAGGCCCACTCGGCCGCGTTAGCGTGCCAGTGCAACTCGCGCATGCCTCCCGGCTCGAGGCGCATGGAGACACCGGCGATGCCGGTCGAGACGGGGAACTCGTGCGCCGATGCCTGCCGGGTTGTGCCTCCGGGGCCCACGCCCGGCTTCGGCGGCTGCTTCTCTAATTCGTAGCGAAACGACGGTAGACCTTTGCCTTCTTGCTCTGACATACCGCTCCATTCCCTTTACTCGCGTAACCTTACTGGTTGCTATCAACTCTTATCATTATGGCGGATTATTAGAAACTGTTTGATGAATCCGAATGAGCTTCGCTCTGGAGTACAACGAAGCTCTTAGAAGAGGCAACTCGTTCCTTAGCCCAGGTTCTTTACCCGAAAGATCAACTGTGTCCGAAAAGGGACGTTTTTGGAACACACCTACATTAAGAGAATATCCCAACGCAAGCGAGTCGCCGACAAATAAGGGCTTCTAAGGGCTTCTAAGAAAAGGGCTTCTAAGAAACCAGGTGTACGCTAAAAATGAGAAGGGTCGAGGCTCCTAGGCCTCGGCCGTTCCCTACTCTCTCCTGGTCGTCGAGGTATTTTGGTAGATCCGTACCTTTGTAGATCTGGTTTCCTGGGGCCAAAGTACGACTCGTCAGGGCGTTATTCATCTGGGGGCTCAAGATGTAGTGCGAGCGCGAAATCATCGTTTTCGGTACACCTACAAAAGAGAGCATCTCA
>JAFAPF010000114.1 GCA_019247245.1 Rubrobacter sp.
GGACCTGACGTTTTATCTGCGGCTGTCGCCAGAGGAACGGGTCCGTCGCGCCTACAAGTCCGGCGTTCCACTTGACCGTATCGAGAAGGTCGGGGACGACTTCGTGCGGCGGGTGGAGAAGGGCTTTGAGACGATTGCGCGTTCGGAACCTAACCGCGTAAAGACGCTCGACGCCTCGCTGTCGCCGGAGCGATTGGCGGAGAACGTCGGGCGGGAGATCCTGAGGCTTCGGAGCGCTGATGGGGACTTTTGACGGTATCCTGGGTAACAGGACGGCTCTCCGGCTGCTCGAGAGCGAGCTTGCGACTGGCAAGATAGCCCATGCTTACCTCTTCTACGGCCCGCCAGGAGTCGGCAAACGCACCGTAGCTCGTCGCTTCGGGGCTGCGCTCGTCTCGGGCGGCGATGAGGGTGTGGAGGACCGAGCTTTGCGGGGTCTCCACCCGGACCTCTCAGAGATCGAACCCGAGGGCCGGTACACGACCATTGGGCAGATCCGCGAGGTGGTGCGCCTGGGAGCGAACCGACCGTTCGAAGGGACGCGACAAGCGTTCATTTTGCGAGCTGATACCCTGAACGTGCAAGCGGCGAATGCGTTACTCAAGACGTTGGAAGAGCCAGAGGGTGAAGCAGTATTTATCCTGCTCGCTGCCTCGCGCGAGGGCGTTTTGCCAACAGTCCTTTCCCGCGCTCAGGGGGTGCGTTTCGACCTCGTTCTCCAGAGCGCCATCCTTACTTTTCTCTTAAAACGAGGGCACTCAGAGAGGGAAGCACGTCTTGCGGCGGCCTTGGGCCGGGGGAGCGTCGGACTCGCGTTGCGGTACGCGGAGGAAGACGAGCTTAAGGAGCTGCGAGAGGCTGCTATTGAGGCGGCGTTTTCTTTCGATGGCTTCTTGGAGGACCGCTACAGGGCGAACCAGGAGATCATAGCCCGCGCGCAGGATGTGGGGTTGAGCCGGGAGAGGGCCTATCTGATGCCCTACAGCGTCGATGAAGAGGCGGATCGGCGAATCAGGGAAGCGGCGAAAAGGGCGGGTCGGACGGCACAGAATAGGGCGGTGGCAGAGGCTTTGGAGCTCTTGGCGCTTTTTTATAGGGACGCTGCGGTGATAGCGGCCGGGGCCCCAGAGCTGGTTGCGAACGTAGACCGGATAGCTGAGATCGAAGCCCTCATAGTGGAGCGTCCGGAAACAGATTGGTCGGGGGTGGCCCGGATCTCCGGAGAAGCCAAAGGCAAGCTCACGTATAATGTCTCCCCGGAGGCGATCTTGGAGGTAGTGCTATCACAAACGCGGCAGAAGATACTAGGGATCTCCCCCGGCTCGTAGACATCCGTATCCCCAGCATGGGTGTCGCGAAGCTTTGCTATGCGCGAGACCTCGACCTCAGGGTAGGTTACAAGGTTGTCGTCCAAACCGAGGAGGGCACCTTCATCGGTCGCGTTGCCCTAACGCCTCGCCGTCGCGAGCCTTATATGGCTCCTTACGACATATTGCGCGTAATGACGCCCGAGGATGAGATGAAAGACAGTGCTCTTCGGGAGCTGGGGCGTGGGGTCCGCAAAGAAGCCCAGAAGCTCGCACGCGACCACCGCATAAAAGGGGTTGAGTTCATCGGCTGCGACGTCTCCCTAGATGGCTCTTACATTGTGGTCAAATACCAATCTGGAGGCCGCTCCGACTTGGATTCGGTACGAGAGGGTCTCGAATGGGCCTTCGCGGCCCGAGTTGTGCTACAGCGCTTTACGTTTATCGAGCGCTCATCCGATACTAGTGGGTGCGATACGTGCGGTATCCCTCTTTGCTGTGCTACATGGAGCGGAGCGCGGAGCCTAGGGCCGGTGAACGTCAGGCTCGCCAAGCAGCAGAGCATCACCCCGAATGATAAGATTATCGGCTGCTGTGGCGAGGTGAAGTGTTGCATGCGCTTCGAGCACGATACTTATAAGGAGTTCAAGGAACGCGCTCCTTTCAAAAACACTACCGTGAAGCTAGAAGGTAGAGACGGGCGAGTTGTGGACTACTCTATGGTCAAAGACTCCGTACTCGTTCAGTTCGGCCCGAAGAAGAGCGACCGCGAGCTCGTCCCCTTGGGGCGCCTCGTCCCTGAGAACCCAAGTATTATGCCTGTAGACCCCGAAGATTGGGAAAAACCGCGATCCTCAGAGGAGCCGGAGAACCCTCCGGCCCCATAGTCCCGTTGTTAGGCAACCTCTGCGATGTGTCGGGCGTGCTCGTAGGCCACGCCACCGACGAAGAAGGACTCACAGGCTGCACAGCGGTCCTCTTCGACGCCTCCGCAGGAGCGGTCGTTGGGGTAGACGTGCGTGGGTCCTCGCCGGGGACCCGCGAGACTGACCTGTTGGATCCTATAGGACGGGTCGAAGAGACCCACGCTCTCCTCCTTACCGGTGGTAGCGCCTTCGGCCTTGGTGCCGCGGATGGCGTCGTGCGATTTCTCGAGGAGAAGGGAGTCGGCTATGACGTACGGGTAGCCCGTGTCCCCATAGTCCCTGCCGCGGTTATCTTCGACTTGCCCGTCGGGGATTCCATGGTTCGTCCCGATGCGGTCATGGGCTACGAGGCAGCTGCTGCCGCTCGGAGCGGAGACTTCGCACAGGGTAGTGTTGGTGCGGGGACGGGGGCGAGCGTCGGGAAGGTATTGGGGCTCGAGCGGGCGATGAAAGGCGGCCTTGGAAGCGCCTCAGCTGCGCTTCCGGGCGGGATCGTGGTCGCGGCTTTGGCCGTCGTCAACGCCTTCGGGGACGTGCGCGACTCCTCGACAGGCAAGATATTGGCCGGCTCCCGTAAGGAAGACGGTACCCTTGCCGACTCGATGGAGCACTTCATGGAGGCGGCGCCCTTTACACGGTGG
>JAFAPF010000115.1 GCA_019247245.1 Rubrobacter sp.
CCTTCTCGGTAATAGGGTGAATAAGGGATAGCGGTCAGGAGGTATCTGGCCGAACCGCTCTACCTACTCTCTCCAACTGCGTAAGTCCTATGGGGTATAAATTGAGCATGCTGCCGGATGAAAGACATGGCTCCGACACAAACGTGAGGGCTTCCAGCGCTACAGAACTAGGTCTTAGCGCTACTATCGTGCGCGTTGCGTGGCTCGCGGTTCTCCTAGGCTTGGGGATGGAGCTCCTACTCGTAATTGTTATAGCTGGCTCTGGATACTTTCCTGGCATCAAGACGATTGTTGCGGACTTTGTTAGATAGGTTTCCTGGTCAGTTTTTGTTTGTGTCGGACTTGCCTTCGGGACAGTTGCCTCTAGAATGCGCATCCAGCTAATGGGACTATTGGGACTCCTTAGTGCTCCTTTAGCTTTCAATGTCGCTCGCATTATGCATCAAGGTGCATCCAAGGCTTTAGCGATTGCAGGACCAGCTCCTGACAGTTTCTCTCTCTTACTTCCCCTCTCCATCTTAAAGGGAGTTGAGTACGCAGTACTTGGTGTAGCAATTGGGTTAGTTGGGCGACGCCAATGGGGAGGTGCCGCAGCACACATCGGAGCGGGATTAGTGATAGGGGTCTTATTTGGAGTACCTATTACAGTCCTTACATACTGGGGAGCTTCAAGTCCTCCCACCACAGTAGACCTCATCTCTAGGGGAGTGAATGAGCTATTCTTCCCTGTCGGCTGCTCCCTTGTTCTTTACTCGGCGGAGGTCCTGGGCAAGAAGGCGCAGTAGTGAGATTCGAGTGAGAGCCGTTATCGGCGAGTTTCCGCGAATTCCATACACGGAAGCCAATTTTCCGAGAAGTGAGTCATGGCCTTGCCAGGGCACCCCGAAGCCATGAAAATGGAACCGTCGCCTTAAGCTGACGTCGGCTTGTAAGGACTGGTGCCGCCACTAAAGCCCGTCGAGAAGTGTGATGCGGGAGCCTCGGGCACCCCGAACTGTTGCCTATTATAAAGAGCACGAACACCAGACCCTCTACGATAAGAGGCTCCTCCTGGCGACCGAAGGTGTCCCCGAGGAAACGGAAAGGGATTTTGGAGCGGATAGTCAAACGGTGCGCCGGTCTCGACGTGCATAAAGCGTCCGTAACCGCCTACGTTAGGATCGCCACCGGCGAGAGCGAAGAACCCTATCAGGAGACGAGGAAGTTCCCCACCACCACAGGAGGGCTCTTGAATCTTGGGGACTGGCTGGCTTCCTTGGAGGTAGAGCTGGTGGGGATGGAGGGCACCGGAGTGTACTGGAAGCCCGTCTACTACCTGCTCGAAGACGACTTCGAGTGCTGGCTGCTGAACGCTCGCTACCTCAAGAGTGTCCTTGGCAGGAAGACCGACGTTAAGGATGCCGATTGGATCTGCCAGCTCGTGGAGCACGGGCTCGTGCGTCCTAGCTTCGTGCCGCCCAAGGAGATCCGGGAATTGAGAAACCTCACCCGCTACCGTAAGAGGCAGATAGAAGAGCGCGCCGAGGAAGTCCAGCGCCTGGAGAAGGTCTTGCAGGAGGCCGCCATCAAGCTCTCCTCGGTTGCAACGCGGGTGCTCGGAGCTTCGGGGTGGGCGATGATCGAGGCGCTTGTCGAGGGCACCACCGACCCGGACGTGTTGGCGGAGTTGGCCAAGGGGCGTCTGCGCTCGAAGATACCCACGCTCAAAGAGGCCCTCGAAGGGAACTTCTGTGCCCACCACGCCTTTATGGCCGGTAATATACTGGCCCACATCGACTACCTCGACGAGTCCATAGCGCGGTTCAGTGCTGAGATAGAGCGGGTGATCGCCCCTTTCTCCGAAGAGATGACGCTTCTGGAGACCATCCCTGGCGTCAATCGTAGGAGCGCCGAAACCCTGATCGCTGAGATCGGGGTGGACATGAGCCGATTTCCTAGCTCTGGGCATCTGGCTTCGTGGGCGGGGATGTGTACGGGTAACGACGAGTCGGCAGGTAAACGCCGCTCGGGTAAGATCCC
>JAFAPF010000130.1 GCA_019247245.1 Rubrobacter sp.
CCCGCTCTCGCTTTCC
The DNA here is from genome assembly GCA_019247245.1 of Rubrobacter sp. Lineage (GTDB taxonomy): Bacteria > Actinomycetota > Rubrobacteria > Rubrobacterales > Rubrobacteraceae > Rubrobacter_F. The sequence goes on from JAFAPF010000130.1 coordinate 17, forward strand.
GTCTGTAGCAACGGGCGAGTACTTGCGTCTGCGGGTTCGGAGCCCACGATCTCGCGCTCCCGGTCATCGTCAGCTTCAAAACCCACCGCTTGCCGCGCTTGCCTCAGTCTACTCTCTGGTTTGCCGAGCCGCCCTTTCTCTTCGGGGAAGATGATGTCACCTACGGTCACGTTCAGCTCCACGATGCGAAGCCCCGTCAGGCTTTCGACACGCTCGGTGATCTTGCTGCGTACCTTCTCGGCGAGCTGGTGTATGTTCCTGCCATATTCGGACGCTATGGTGATCTCTATGGCGGTCTCGATCTTACCCACTTCGACAGAGATGCCGCGCGACAGGACCTGCGAGCCTGTTACCCTCTCCAATACTCCCCCTGCAGCCCGTGAGGCACCGCCACCGATATCGACACCCTCTACCTCCCTGGCCGCCAGGCCGGCTATCGTGGAGACGACCCCGTCTTGGATAGTGGTGCTGCCGCGCTCGCTCTCGAGCGGGCTACCGGGCCGCTGCTCTTCTCGCTCGCCCATTCGCTTGCTCTCCTCTGGTGAAAGGTTAGCCTTAACCCGATATTCCCCAAAACCCCTCCACACAACCCTTGACGCTCCTGTGCCTTTGTTCCGGTGGCTTAAGCGCCGCCAGTGAGATTCTCGACCGCTCCTGGTAAAGTTGAGAAGGGCGACGGTAAACCTCGTCGCCCTTCTCCGAAGGCTGGGTACGAGCTTCAATCCTCCCTCGTGCTCATTGCCTCATATCTCACCTCGGATCGAGACAGCATGAGCATGGAAGAGCTATCGCAGGCTCGTAAACTAGCGGTTCCGCGCGAGCTTCAAGGGATGTCGGGTGAGCTGTCAGTCGCTCGGACTTCCAGAGCTTTGATTCGGCTGACGCGGTCCTAGACCACGTGAGCCAGCCCCCGGAAGCGGTCGGGCTCATACCGTGGGATAAGGCAGACCCCGGGGTCAAGGCCATCGCAGTGAACGGCGAGCCTCTTTTGGAACCGGGAACAGCAGACCTCGAGAGCTACCGTCTGAAACGGGTGTCCCCGTCCGGCCCTGATACCCAAAAGCTGCGACTGATCGTGGTGGCCGGGCATGTGGTGATGGACAGGGGGATGTCCTACATGGTCTTTGATCAGGAACGGGGAATCGACTTTCCGCTGGACGATGGCTACGCGGCCGTCGCAGCTCGCGTGCCGGAGCCGAATCAGGCCTCGGAGTTCGGCATTATTCATCAGTTCAATGCCGAGCATAGAGGGATGCTGGCGTGGTAAGAAAGTACCTGTGTAACGCCGATCTTGCGCTGGCGAACCTTACCCGGTCCTGGAAAACGCCGTCTATCACCCTGGCGCGCCAACCTTCAATGGAGATCTCCGGCTCCTGCCTATACTAAATAAAGCTGGCATAGACAGGGTAACCCTGGCAAATAACCATATCCTAGATGCAGGGGTCCTCGGGCTGGAGTAGACCCGGGGGCACCTGAAAGACGCTAGCATCTCTTATGCCGGAGCCGGACCTCGGGGCCGCTTGTGAGCCCCTGATCTTCGAGCTCGGTGAGGTAAAAGTGGGTATCCTCTCCTACCAGGACGTGTCCTACTACGAGTGGGCCTGGGCTACGGAGGCAAGCCGATCTTCTACAGCGTGGGGAACTTCCTCTTCGACCAGTCCTGGTCGGAAGAGACCTCTACCGGCATCTTCGCTGACATTACCCTTTACGGTTACCGCGTCCTCCAGGCCCGGCCGATCCCCTTCATTATCCTGGACAGAAGTCAGCCGAACTTCCTCCTCCAGGAGGAGGGCGGTAAGCGAAGCTTGGACGCCATCTTCTCCGTTTCCTTAGAGCCTGAGTTCGTAGCATACAAAGGATCTCCGGCTAACGATTCTGCCGAGTAAGTATGGAGGCAGCTAACCTTCTATCTCGACACAACGCGAGACGTTCTGTTAGATCCTCACGTAGCGGGGCCGGTCTCTTGTCGGATCGCTGTGAGCGGCGCTGCAATGCTCTCAAGCGACCTCCGCTCGGCTCTGACACCGAGTGCCAGCTCGACCATGGCCGCCGCGACCATGAGGCTCGCCGCGACCAAGTATCCTACTACTAGGCTCCCGCGGTTACCCGTGCCGATCAGCTGTCCAAAGATTATGGGGCCCGTAACCCCGCCTAAGGCTGTGCCTACAGCATAGAAGAGCGCTATGGCCATCGCCCGAATCTCCATCGGGAACACTTCACTTACCGTAAGGTAAGCGGCGCTGGCGGCTGCCGAGGCGAAGAAGAACAAGGTCACCCATAAAGCTGTTTGGGCCGGAGCGCTGATGATATCTTGGGCGAACAGGTAGGCGGTCAGAGCCATCAGCGCACCAGCCACGAGGTAGCATGTGGTGATCATCGACCTCCGACCCACCCGGTCGAAGAGGGGCCCGAGCAAGATAGGCCCTAGCAGGTTCCCGAGGGCGAAGAATACGAGATAGTAGGGGATGCTGCCCGAGGGAACGTCGAAGAAGCTACCCAAAACCAGGCCCGCGGTGAAGAAAATGGCATTATAGAGGAACGCCTGGGAGGTCATGAGTACTAGCCCCAGAATAGTGCGAACCGGATACATCTGGAACATCGCTCGGGCGATGGGTTCGAACCCTATGGCCTCTCGTTGCTCGACGGTGATCGATCCCTCCTCTGGCGGTGGGAGCTCTACGCGACCCGTGTAACGGCGCACTTCGTCTTCTATCTCCCTGGCTACCCTTTCGGCGTCTTCTGCCCTGCCGTGGGTCATAAGCCAGCGTGGGCTCTCAGGGACGTAGCGACGAATAAGTAGCACTCCGAGGCTTAAAAGCGCGCCGAGGGTGAACGCGATCCTCCAGCCGTAAAACTGGTCGATCAAGTTCGGGTTCAGCAGCACAATCGTCAGCAAGCTCGCCGCTATCGCCCCGACCCAATAGGTGCCGCTGACAAAGAGGGCCAGCTGACCGCGCAGCCGCGCCGGTATAAGCTCGTCGATAGCCGAGTAGATCGCCGAATACTCCCCACCGATCCCCGTTCCCGTCAAGAATCTGAACAAAGCGAAGCTGAAGAAGTTCCACGAAAAGGCCGTCAAGACCGTGAAGATCAGGTAGACGGAGAGCGTGATCAAGAACATCCTCCTCCTGCCGTATCGGTCGGTGAGGTAAGAGAAGAACAAAGCTCCCAGGCAAGCCCCGGCGATGTAGATGCCCGCGGCATACCCGACCTGGCTCGCAGAGAGCCCGAGCCCCATAACAGGGTCGGTCAGCGTGTCCGCTATGTTTGCCTGGATCGTTATCTCGAGGCCATCGAGGATCCAGGTTACACCTAGAGCCAGGATCACCAGCGTGTGCCACCGGCTCCACGGCAACCGGTCTATCCTGGCTGGAACTTGCGTTTCAACCGTGTTCGCTTTGCTCACCTCTGGTCTCCTTTAACCAACCCCGCGACGACTAAGCCAGGAACCGGCGGAACGGCTCTTCCTAGCGGTTGCGAGCGACCGTCAGCGACCGTCTAATTATCAACCCTTGAGTAAGCGCCGCGCCATGGCGTTGATCCTAGGACTGGATTAGCTCATAATCCGAACGCAACGACTATAGCGTATGTGTGGAGGATATGATTCATGGCGTCTGAGCTAGCGGGACGCCTCAGTGCGGAGCGCCACCGCGCGTTTGTCGGACGTGTTGCGGAGCGGGATCTGTTTCAATCCGCGATCACGGCCGATGAGCCCCCCTTTAAGGTGCTGTACGTCTTCGGACCCGGCGGCGTTGGTAAGACAACCTTGCTCCGCGAGTTTGCTCACCTCTGTGAGGAGGCAGGTGTTCCGGCAAATTGCGTGGATGCACGCAACCTCGAACCTTCACCCGATTCGTTCATGAGCACCCTGTGGTCTACGCTGGAGCTTGACGCCCATGACTCTCCTTTCCAGACTCTGGAATCCCGATCAGAGCGCCACGTCGTTTTGATCGACACCTACGAGACGCTTGCGCCGTTGAACGCATGGATGAACGAAGCCTTCCTACCCAGGCTCCCCCGGAATTTACTCCTCGTTCTGGCGAGTCGCAATCCGCCGATGGCGGACTGGCGCGCGGACCCAGGCTGGCAGAGCCTCATACGCTCGCTACCCTTGCACAACCTGAGCCAGGAAGAGAGCCGAGCATATCTCGATGAGCGGAAGGTTCCCTCCGAACAGCACCGGGTCATCCTCGATTTCACCCACGGGCATCCGCTGGCCCTCTCTCTGGTTGCGGATGTGTTCGTGCAAAGGGGCGGCAATATCCGCTTCCGGCCCGCGGCTACGCCGGACATGATCAAAACTCTCCTAGAACGTTTCGTTCAACAGGTGCCCGGTCCAGCCTATCGCACAGCGCTCGAATCCTGCGCCCTAGTACGTCATACAACCGAAACCCTGCTAAGCCACATGACGAAGATGCCCGATGCCCACGAGTTGTTCGAGTGGCTGCGCGGTCTCTCGCTGATCGACTCCGGGCCGCAGGGCCTCTTCCCGCACGACCTCGCCCGCGAGGCGCTGGTCGCCGACCTGCGCTGGCGCAATCCCACCTGGTAC
>JAFAPF010000133.1 GCA_019247245.1 Rubrobacter sp.
CGGTCCCGGAAGTCATGAACGGAATCCCGGAATAGATTCCATCCGTCTTCCGACCGCACCCCCTCCACCTTGCCGTCTTGGGCGATCTGTCTTACGCGTCTCTCGCTGATATCTAAGACCTTAGCAGCTTCGGAGACGGTATAGTACTTCTGTCGGTCGTACGGATGGTCGGCACCGGATTGTCTACCGGATGGGGTACCGCTCACTGCCGGTCCGTCTACCATGTGGATTATCTTACCCCCACAACGAAAAGCACGCCTTGCTACTCTAAATGTTGGGGTACTTTCCTATCGCACACTAACGGTAGTTGTCTGCTCAAAGGTGAGGTAGGTTAATCTTGTTTGGTGGGCTCGCATATGTTTTAGTGCCGTTTGTTAAGGCTTGGGAGAGCGCTTGTTTGCACCCGAGGGAATTTCTGCCGACGGTGTACTCCTACGTTCACCAGCTCTCCCAAGCTTCTACACTTTACTCTTTTTAGAACCACAGTTCTTGCAGGCCTGCCGGAGGCTGTGTGCCCCTATAGGACCAGGGCTCCGCGCCCGTCAGGGGCAAACCTCGCGCGTTTATCGAGGGGTCTGTCTTCGTCAGGTGCCTCCCAAGAAAGAGGAGGTCTCGGATCGCCGTTCATGGTGGCTGCGGTACTTTGGCCCTTTGCCCTAGTCTTGACGTACACGATCGCTGCGATCCCCACTTATCCTGTGGCTGAGGATTCTCCCGAAATCTTGATGAACCAGGCATCCTTCTCCGCAACGCTTAATGATCAGCGAGGTGCTGGGCGGGCACATGACCGAGCATCAGGCTGTCTCAATTATCGAGTCGCTCTATGACGAGATCAATGAACTGACGGAGGCCGTCACGATGTATGAATCGTTGGAGCTACTGATCACAAACGACGGCGATGCAGCTGGCTACCGCTAGCTACAAGGTGTTTCATCCAGAGTGGGGCGTGCCGGTGAGGATCACCCTTGGACGCTCGAAGTTCGAGTTTGGTTACCACATACGGGAACAGGGTGTGGGTCTTCGCACCGCTCCCTCAAGTCTTCCGGCTGCCAACGTGGGAGGAGTTCGTGCCAGCGCATCTCTCGCAGCTCGATGAAGTCGGACCGAGGAAGGCCCTGAAGATCTTGGCGCACCTGGCGAGCAGGCACCCCGAGGAACGGCTGACGTTCTTGTGCTTCGAGGCAGATCGCCGAGAATGCCGTCGAGGGCTGCTGTCTGAGTGGTGGATTGAGCGGAAGCTGTTGATCAAGGTGCCGGAGCTGCATTCCTCCATTTATGGAACGGCCTAGCGAGAGCGAAGCGCAAGGGTCGTTGTTCTGAATAGGTGCCTCTGGTCCTAACGAAAGGGGCCTCGAGGATCAAGGCCTCGCTCTTCTGTTCCTTTTATCCTTTTACATGTGTATACACATTAATAAACCAGCGTGCAAAACCGTATACCCCGGATTTCCCAGATCCAATTGGCAGCCGTGAGCAAACACTGCGAAGATGGCGTTTGCAACAGCAAAATAGCGATACTCGATGACATACTGGGAGGCACCTGATGGGTGAAACCGGAGAGGATGGGCTGCGGCTACATTTCGATCTTGGTTCAACTATACTGCTGTGGAGTGTCGATGAACCCCATTGATACGTTAGTCCGGGCGCGTTGGGTCATCCCCGTGGAACCCACGGGTGTCGTGCTGGAACGGCACTCCATCGCTGTAGAAGACGGCGCTATTCGAGACGTTTTCCCCACCGAAGAAGATCCTTCCCGTTACGAAGCGCGAGCAGTCGTCGACTTACCGACGCATGCCGTGATTCCAGGCCTCATCAACACGCACACACACGCCCCTATGGGCCTGTTCCGTGGGCTGGCCGACGACCTGCCGATGATGGAGTGGCTGCAGAATCACATCTGGCCCGCCGAAGCACGCTGGGTCGGAGCCGAGTTCGTGCGGGATGGCACGGCCTTGGGCGTTGCCGAGATGCTGCGTGGTGGCACCACGTGCTTCAACGACATGTACTTTTTCCTCGATGAGGCGGCGCGCGTTGCCGAAGAAGCCGGCATACGTGCGTGCATCGGTTTGATTGTGCGTGATCTCCCCAGCGCCTGGGCGCGAAGCGCGGACGAATATTTCGCCAAGGGCCTAAAGCTGCACGAGGATTTGCGTGGCAGCAGCCTTATCACCACGGCGTTTGCCCCACATGCCCCTTACACCGTCTCGGACGCGCAGCTCGAACGCGTACGCAGGCTAGCCGATGACCTGGACATTCCTATCCATATGCACGTGAACGAAACTGCCGACGAGGTCGCACAAGCGGAAGCCGCGACCGGCCTGCGTCCGCTGGCGCGCTTAGAACGCTTGGCTCTGTTGACGCCGCGCTTGCTGGCGGTACACATGACGCAGTTGCAAGCCGAGGAGATAGAGACCCTTGCTGCGACTGGCGTACACGTCTTGCATTGCCCAGAATCCAACCTCAAACTCGCGAGCGGCTTTTGTCCGGTCGAGGCGTTGATGGGGGCCGGGGTCAACGTCGCTTTGGGTACGGACGGTGCAGCGAGCAACAACGATCTCGATATGCTGGGCGAGATGCGCACCGCCGCCCTGCTCGAAAAAGGTATAAGCGGCAGCGCTACTGCGCTGCCGGCGCCCATGGCGCTGCGCATGGCCACATTGAACGGTGCCAAAGCCTTGGGCTTGGAAGATCGCATCGGCTCCTTGCAGCGAGACAAGTCCGCAGATTTTGCAGCCATCGACCTTTCGGCAGTGAGCAATCAGCCGGTTTATGACCCGATTTCGCAAATCGTCTATGCCGCGACCCGCGATCAAGTCACGGACGTGTGGGTTGAGGGCAAGCGCGTGCTGCATGATCGCTGCTTGACGACGTTGGATGAAGCGGCCATTTTGCAACGAGCAGCCAGGTGGCGTGACAGAATAACCTAGAGCGTATTATGAACTTGGCTGAGAGCCTGTTTGGTAAGGGTATACTTCTGCCACGGTGGCAGGCACCCTCACGAGTGTTCTAATAGTCCGAAGAATCGACGCCACCAGGAAGAGCGCCGTGGGTGCCTACCGAGCGGACCGGGGCTCGGAGGACGTCTGAGGGGATTCTCGCGGCTCTGCAGAGGCTTCTGTATCGGTAGTTAACCGTTGCAGTAGCCGTCGGCGGCTGGTGAGGATTGAAACTTGCAATCGGATTACAAGGAGTAGCGAGCGGAAAGGGTTGCAGTAGCCGTTGGCGGCTGCTGAGGATTGAAACGGGTGATGAACCCGAGCGATGTAGGGAGGGTACCCGCCGGGGATGTCCCAGCCGACTCTAACGTGCCTATCCCTACCCCGGGGGCGTACTTATAAAATCTGGATGGCAATAATCACGCACACAACAGACCGCATACAACACAATGTTTCAGAAAAGTTCCTTTTCCGCCCACTTAACAAACTGTTCCAAAAACCTGTAGGTGATGGGTTTCGGGACAGCTGTTCGGCAAAAGCAGGCTTTGCCGAATATGATTTGCTTCTTGCTTTTGTTGCTTCGGGGTAGAGCTAGTAGGAGAGCTTCTTCGCCCAGAAGAGAGAAGGCAAATCCAGATGAATGGGCTTGCCTTCTCTCTTTTTATAGGCTCTACAACTCCATAAGCTACTTGGTCGAGACTTTGGCCACCTGGCTCTTGTCAGACCCGCTCTTCTGCGAGGATCCAGGGTCCTTGGTGGCAGAAGAGGCCTTGCTTTGAGCAGACCCGGGATCCGGCTTCGGCCCAGGAGGATTCGGGCTCCGCCGGTGGCATCCGCAATCCGGATCCCAGTAGTAGTACATCTCCTCTACCGAGTACCAGTAGTAGTTGCACCCACAATCGTAATCCCAGTAGGAGACAATAACCTGCTCCATTTAAGTTGCTTTAAGTAAATACTGAGCCAGCCTGAATGCAGTAGAGCCGGGACTCTTACTACCCGGCTCTTTTCATACCTCCGAGTTTCCGAGAAGCCATTACTAGCGGAAACTCGCCGAACAATCAGAGCGTCTACATTTCTTGCTAGCGTTGGTTGTACCATTGGTTGTCAACCGTATCTCTATTCGCCGAATTCTCGATAAAATCGGGGGAGCCAAGCGATGCGCGAAGAACTCAGCAAACCTCGCTCTGCGATTCGGGTGATTTGGCCTTTGCGAGTTACGACGCTTCGGTGCTCGTGCATCCCTTGTCCTTCCCGATAAGTAGTACCTGGCTGCATAGTATACTACCCTTATAGTATAAGTAGTATCTTTGTGTCAAGCACCGGTATTAACTCAAAGCACCCGTCCTCTGTAACTGGTAGCAATAACAGGGCAAAAGGAGTGTTGCGTGTTCTCCGCAGTG
>JAFAPF010000265.1 GCA_019247245.1 Rubrobacter sp.
CCCTTCGGCTACCCTGAAGTAGTCGTTGTCGACGCTACCACAACCAGCAGCCTCACGCTAAGAGTCATCGCCGCAGTGTGCGCCCCACGCGAAGAGCGCAGCCGGAAGGCGGCGAGGTTTCCCGGTTGTAAGGTCTACGCAACCATGAAGGGTACGACCGGTGACCAGTACCTCCTCCCCGCGCAGAACCGTGTACCCGAAGGAGAGGGAGGCGCGCTTCAACTCGGTAAGCTCTGTGCGCACCGTCAGCTCGTCATCGAAGAAGGCTGGTCTTTTGTAGCGGGCGAGTGCCTCCACCACAACGAGGCCGTGGCCTTCCTTCTCGAGCTCCCTATAAGAGAGGCCGGAGGCACGAAGCCACTCAACCCGGCCAACCTCGAAGTAGGAGAGGTAGTCGGCGTTGTTGACGATGCCCTGCGCGTCGGTCTCGCCGTAGCGAACGCGCAGCTTTACTTCGTGGATCAACGCCCCTTAAACTCGGCGTCGCGGCGATCGACGAAGGCGCCCATGCCTTCTCTGGCGTCCTCGGTACCGAAGAGCAAGGCGAACTGGTCCGCCTCGTACTCTAGACCACTGACCAAGTCCACGTCCTGTGCTTTGTTGACCGCAGCCTTGGCGTGGCGCACCGCGACGGGGCCGTTGGCCGCTATCTCTTCGGCTAACTCCTTAGCAGCTTTGAGGGCTTCGCCTTCCGGCACGACGCGATTAACGAGGTTGAACGTGCGGGCTTCCTCCGCCTTTATACGCCTACCCGAGAAGATCATCTCTTTGGCAATCCCCGGGCCCACCAAACGCGGCAGACGTTGGGTGCCGCCCATACCGGGCAGTATGCCCAGGGTCACCTCGGGGAAGCCGAAGAGGGCGTTCTCGGCGGCGATGCGAATATCGCAAGCCAGCGCCAACTCGCACCCGCCGCCCAGAGCGAAGCCGTTTACCGCTGCGATGGTCGGGACGAGGCTACGATCCAGAAGCCCCACCGCCTCGTGGCTGAGCTCGGAAAACCTCTTCGCCTCCAGCGGGCTCATCTCGTTCATCGCTGCTATATCAGCACCCGCGACGAAGGATTTATCGCCGGCTCCGGTGACAACCATGACCCGCGGCGGGTCCTCTTTGAGGTCGATGAGGGCTTGTTTGACCTGCTCTAGGACCTGCTGGTTTAAGGAGTTGAGTTTCTCCTGCCGGTTGATGGTAAGTACAGCAACCCCCTTGTCTCCGTGCTCTACCTTCACTAAATCCAACATGAGCTCCTTTGTGTTAGCGGTCAGCAACCAGCTTTTTACTGATACCTGGCGAGCTCTTACTCTATCGCTTTTCCGATCGGGGTTCCGCTTCGAGCTCGGGTACGTCTTTGATCGAAGCGGCCTTCGGACGGATATCTTTCATTTCCGAGATACGCCACACAAAGCTATTCCGCCTCGACAGGGTTGGTAAGGGCGTCTAGGCCTTCGATCTCGACCGTAACCTCATCGCCGGGCTGCATGAAGAGCTCGGGATTGCGCACGAAACCCACCCCGGCCGGGGTACCAGTAAAGATGACATCGCCGGGGACCAGTGTCATACCTGTAGAAAGAAATGTGATTAGCTCGGCTACAGAGAAGATCATCTTCGAGGTCGTCCCATCCTGGACGACCTCGCCGTTGAGAACGCACCGGATGGAGAGACTCTGCGGGTCCGGTACCTCGTCACGGGTCACTATGTACGGCCCAATGGGCGCAAAAGTGTCCAACGACTTGCTGCGCGTCCACTGCCCGCCCTCGGAGAACTGCAGGTCGCGAGAGGAGACGTCGTTGCCGTTGGTGTACCCGAAGACGTACTTGAGGGCCTCTTCCTCAGGGACATTCTTCGCGGTCCGACCGATTACGACCACCAGCTCGGCCTCGTAATCGACCTGTCCAGTAATAGGCGGGATACGTATCGCCTTGCCAGGACCGATTATGGTGTTTGGGTACTTGGCAAAGACGACGGGCTTCTCGGGTATCTCACGACCCGTTTCGGCGGCGTGATCCTCATAGTTGAGGCCAATGCAAATAATCTTGGCGGGCCAAACTATAGGAGCGTGTAGCTGTACTTCGCTTAACGGTACGGTCTTGCCGCTGGCCTGCATCTTACTTTGATCCTGCTCGACGTATTCGAGCATACTCGCCCCGTCCAGGGGTCGTATTTCACCGTCCTCGATATAACCCACCCTCGGTGTCCCACCCTCGGTGGAATACAAAACCAACTTCACGCGACGTCTCCTCCTATCTCCCCGAGATTCCCGAAAGGTTCTTCGGGGGTTATCTTAGCAGCAACCCGGTCACTCGGGCCGAATAGACATAGGCCAGCTCCCACAGTAAGATGGGCAACCGGAGGCCGCGTTCACCACTTCCCAAGCGGTCTCTGAAAGAGCCCAAGGATGATTAATGCCTGATTCTGAGAAGAAAACAATTCAAGAGTCGAGCACGTCATTTCAGAGGTGCCACCTAACAAAAATCCTCATCCTTACGGCCGCCGTAGGTGGAGGGCATGAGGCGGTTGGCCAAGCTGTGCGAGCCGAGCTGGAGAGAGCCGATTACAGCGTAGTAATGGCAGATGGGCTGCGAACGATGAGCCGTGTTCTGGACTGGTTACTAGTTCAAGGTTACTCCAGCCAAGTCAAGAACATGCCAAGATCTCTGGATGTCGGATTCGCCATAACCTCCCGAAGAGCGGGCGCGACGATCGTGCAGTTCCTCGTAGGATTGTTCTTTGCAAGCCGATTGCTCAAGGTCGTGTACAAAGAGCAGCCGGATCTGGTGGTATCTACATATCCTCTAGTCACCGCCGCTCTCGGACGCTTGCGCAAGGACGGCAGGTTGCAAGTTCCGGCGGTAGCGGTCATCCCAGACTATGGGGTCCATTCTCTGTGGGTGGTCTCAGGGGCGGACCTGCATCTCGTCCCTTCCCATCAGTCGGCAGGGCTAGTCGAACGCGCCGGGGGCCGCGTCTCCCCGACACAACTGCCCGTGGCGCCCAGCTTCTACGCGGCCCCGACCCGTGATGAGGCCCGGGCGGCACTAAGGTTGCCCCAAGAGGCTTTCGTAGCTCTCGTCACAGGAGGGGCATGGGGTGTCGGTGACTTAGAGGGAGCTGCCGTATGCGCCATAAAGTCTGGAGCATACACCGTGGTTGTGACTGGGGAGAACGTCGAGCTCAAAGCCCGGCTCGAGGCGAGGTTCAGTTGTGAAGAGAATGCGCGGATACTAGGCTGGAGGAGAGACATGCCTACCCTTATGGCTGCTGCCGACTGCCTGATCCACAGCGCAAGCGCCATTACCTGCCTGGAGGCGATAGAGATGGACCTGCCGATACTCATCTTTGGGCCCATCTTCGGCCACGGAGAGCTAAACGCGCGGGTCATGGAACAGGCGGGTGTCGCCCGTTGGGCTCGCACCGCAGAGGAGCTCGAGTCTCTCTTACGATCTGCTGCGCGACGTGAGATCTCCCTGCCCACCCCCGACAGCGAACCGGCTGCTCCGAGGGTGTCCACGAACCTCAAACCTCTGGTCAATAGTGCTGCGCGCCGGTACGTACCCGGCGGCTCGTGCACCCACGACCGGTTCTGGCCGGCATAGCCGTACTAGTGTTCTTCTGGCTGGCCTTCGCCTCCCCCGGCATAGCACTTGCGGAGAAGGTATTCCGCCTTCATGTGCCCGGCTACGATCCCTCGCCCGACAAGGTCTCGCTGGGGGTTAGAGTAAGCGACCCGGCGACCGCAGCCGTCCTCGAAAGCTCGGCACGGCTAGAACAGACGCCGGTCACCATCTTCGCTACGGCCCGCGGGGCCGAGGGATTATATCCGGCTACCGGTCTCACGTTCGGGGTAGTGGAGGAACCTAGCGAGAGGTTGTTCCCTCCCTGGAAAGAGCGATCTGAGGCACAGGCGGCGGTGGCTTCGATCCAACGCACTACCGGGGTATACCCAAAATATTTCTTGCCATCTCCCCGAACGAACCTGGCCGCGCTGGCGGACGCTCCTCCTCGCACTCGGCTGGTCATGGGCGAGCAGACCGGTCAGAGGGAGCCCCAGCCTGGATTGTTGATCGTGGAGGCCTCCAACCTAAGCCCCGAGCAGGCCCGGCTACAACTCAAGCAGGTGTTGCAGGATATAGATCATAAAGGCCTTAGATGCGTACCGTTAGCCGAGCTTTAGCGTCTGCTTCGGCAACTCTTCTTGCCGTCCACGCAGCGCCAGCAAGCGCTTTGTTCTCACCAGGACGGCGCTTGTTTCCAGCCATTACGCGGGTTAGAGCGGAGGAGACCTTAGCGCTAACCTTCGACGACGGCCCGGATCGGGGGCTGGATAGCTTCCTTGGACTACTAGAGGAGGCCAAGGCCCGAGCCACGTTCTTCGTCGTCGGGGAGCAGGTGAAGCACGCTCCGGAGAGACTCAAGGAGATCGCGTTTCATGGGCATGAGATAGCGGTGCACTGCCATCGACATCGAAATCATCTACGCTTGACTCCCGCTCAGGTCAAAGAGGATATGCACCGGGCCAAGAAAACCATCGAGGAGGCAGCAGAACGTCCTACCCGGCTGTTCAGGCCACCGTACGGTGTCTTTAGCCTGGCCTCCTGGATAGAATCCTCCCGTCTAGGATGGGAACGGGTGCTCTGGACGCGTTGGGGAAGAGACTGGGAAGCCCGCGCTACACCCAGATCTATAGCAGACACGATCGGCCGCCCGGAGGCGGGAGATATCCTCCTGTTGCACGACTCCGACCGGTATGC
>JAFAPF010000277.1 GCA_019247245.1 Rubrobacter sp.
AACCACGCCCGCTCCCACAAGAGCCCAACCTGGCAAGCCCATTACTACTCACCTTCTTTTCCTTAACTATCAAGCCCTACGGGTAAGCGTCACCTTTTGTTACTAGTACTACAATCTCATTATACGCTGGGTTATATGCTCTGTATACAGCTTGCAGGGACAATTTATTAAATCCTAGTTGCGCTTCATAACGAGCCTTTTTGAGAGAGCTAGCCGCAGAATCCCCATTGTCCAACTCATTCTCACAAACTCAGTAGTATAAGAGAGCATAAAATCTCATGGACTATCACTCCTAAAGTAGTGGATAGAAGAAAGGGCATACCATAGAGAAGATCTCTAGAAGAGAGTTTCTTGTAGCATCGCTAATCTTCAGCCTCTCGCTATCATCGTCGTGTGCTCAGGAGGAGGGAAATCTCGAGCGGAAAGAACCTATTACTGCTGATAAGAAACCCTCGGCCCCTCCGAACATCGTTTTTCTCATCGCAGACGACCTCGACGCTCGGGCCGCTGAGTACATGCCCAATCTGACATCCTTGTTGGCCGACCAGGGCACTACATTCGAGAATGCTTTCGTGACGCTCTCGCTGTGCTGCCCGGCGCGGGCTTCTATACTACGTGGGCAGTACCCGCACAACCACCAAGTGCTTACCAACGGAGGCCCCCCTTACTACGATAACGGCCAAGCACGTAACGGTGGACCATTCGGTTTCAACAAGTTTCACAGAATGGGCCACGAAGAATCAAACGTAGCTACCTGGCTGAAATCCGCTGGCTACAAGACAGTGCTCATAGGTAAGTATTTGAACGGCTACCCAAAGGAACCCAATAGTGAAACGTACCCGGAGGGTATCAAGCCGACGTACATACCGCCGGGTTGGGACGAATGGTACGGGCATATCGAAGAAGGCACCAAGAAGGGTCTTTACTATAATTACCGGATCAATGAGAACGGCGAGATCGTCTCATACGGTAACGACGAGGCAGACTACAATACCGATGTCCTGGTAGGCAAAGCTACCGAATACATCGGACGCACGGCAAATGACCCTCAGCCCTTCTTTATGTACCTGGCAACGAATGCCCCCCATGACCCGTTTACCCCTGCCCCTAGACACAAAGAGGAGTTTGCAGGCACGAAGGCTATGCGTCTGCCATCCTTCAACGAAAAAGACGTCAGTGATAAGCCCTCCTGGTTACGCAACCATCACCCTCTATACAGTGCAGCCAAAATAGAGCAGGTCGATAAACTTTATCGTGCTCGCTTACAAATGCTGCTTGCCGTTGATGAGATGATCTCGGGCCTGATCGGGGCGCTGGAAGCCAGCGGGAAGCTCGACAATACTTACATCGTGTTCACTTCTGATCACGGCTACCACTTGGGCGAACACCGCCGCCAAGGGAAGGAGTCGGCCTACGAAGAGGATATTCGCGTCCCACTGATCGTGCGAGGCCCAAGTGTATCTCCCGGTCGGGTGTTGGACCAATTCGTGCTCAACATCGATTTCGCGCCGACCTTCGCTGAGCTAGCTGAGGTCTCAGCGCCCGATTTTATCGACGGCAACTCTTTAGTACCACTGCTAACTGGCGGCACCCCTCCGACAGGCTGGCGTTCGGCCTTCCTCTTCGAGCACTGGAACGAGTCCGCCCAGCAATGGATGATCCCGGATTATAAAGGTGTGCGAACATCCGAGCACGTGTATGTAGAACATGGTACTGGGGACTATGAACTCTACGGGTTGCTCATCGACCCTTACGAGCTGCAAAACATCTACGATACTGCAGATTCCACGCTCGTCTCGCAACTAAAAAGTCAGCTTGAGAGGTGGAGCGACTGTGGTGGGGAAGTGTGCCGCTCTGCTATGTAAGGCGCGCTAGCCGCCTCAAGAGCACATCAGTCACCAGTGCCAAACTCTGCAGTCGTTGTAAGCCTTGCGGCGAATGGACTTACCCTACTTCGGGTTCCCCTGATAATCTGGTGAAACAAAGTTGAGCTCCCGCGAGGCGGCTA
>JAFAPF010000099.1 GCA_019247245.1 Rubrobacter sp.
CCACCCGAGGGCTGGCAGATTATTGATACCAGCAACGAACTGCTGCAGGGGAGGACCCTAAGGGCAAGAAACCGACAGTTTGCATGGAGCTGAGGCGCAAGAGATTGTGGGTCGTGGAGCTAGTTGAGTAGCCCCTGGGGCGCGCGACAGAGTACGGTTTCTTGCTAGGGTAGGAGCCACCGAGCGGGCCTTAAGCCACGACGCCGATAGGCCCAGTCTCCCGTTCGTCATAGAGTAGATCTAGCAGTTCACTCAGTACGTGCTTTGCTATTAGCCCGTCCAGCAGGTAGTTCGGACTTGTAACAGCATTGCTGTATACCTATACATCCCCTTTACCACTGTTGTTCCAGTGTGGCTTGCTCGTAGCCAATATCTATATTCGGAAACAGGGCAGAGGTTGCGCCTACCCCCACCCGGATCGAGGTCAACCGAAGCTTCACATGAAAGCAGAATCTTGCTGCGGTATACTCACCAGCTCGAGCAAGCCGACGTAGCTCAGCAGGTAGAGCAGCTCACTCGTAATGAGCAGGTCAGCGGTTCGAGTCCGCTCGTCGGCTCTCTTTTTGTCCCAAATTTGCAGGTAAAACCCAGTGGCAACTGAAGGGGAAGCTGCATCGATCGCCACCATTGACGACAATCAGCTAGATGCCTTTCAGTTTAGCGCTGGGACCTTTTGACACCATCATGACACCACTGAGAAAACTGGCGGGAGCAAACGAGGAGAATGCCGACGAACAAAAAGCTACTGGAGTCCTTCGTGAGGGGTTCAAAAACCTCAAAGACTACGATGAGGCAGAACTCGACTGGCTACAGAGGCGCGCTCAAATGGTAATACGCCGTGCGCCGTGTTTTTGATGAGGAGAGTGACTACTCAACTCAGCTTCGTAAGATGCCTGTTCACCCAGGGGTGTGTCCCGCTTCTCTAGAATACCGTGCGTCGCGTTGGAGATCAGGCCGTAACGCTGCCGTCAACCTTACAGACACGATGCTCGAAGAGCTTGATCTTGAGAGCAGGTGGAATGGAAAACTACCCGAGAAACAGCAAGACTGCGCAGCTGAAGAAGTCCAACCGCGTGTTCGTGGTCCATGGCCACGACAACGAAATGAAGCAGGCGGTGGCTCGGACCGTCGAAACGCTCGGCCTAGAAGCCGTGATCTTGCGCGAGAAACCGAACCGGGGCCAGACGATAATCGAAAAGATAGAACGCTACTCGGATGTAGACTTCGCCGTCGTGCTGCTATCTCCCGACGATACGGGCTACTCGCGTGCCGATGGGCTGCACGCCGCCAAACCACGAGCGCGGCAAAAAACATCGTACTGGACTCTAGCATTAAGGGAAATGGAATAAAAACCGCGACGAGAGGAGAAGTATCTTGAGCGATTTGAGCGGTGAGATACTGCCGCAGGACATCTTCGAAGGTTACGGGGGCGACGAGCAGCGGCTCTTCTCTTACGCCACCCTTATGGGCGTTTTTAACCTGATCTTCGCCTTCTTCCTCTTGCTCACCAAGGATAGTAAGACCCCTACCAGAGCAGATAGAGCTAAAGGACATAGCCCTGCTAGGGGTGGCAACCCACAAGCTGAGCATGATAGGAGCCAAGGACGCTGTCACCAGCCCTATTCGCGCTCCTTTCACCGAGCTACAGGAGACGAAGAGCCAGAAGAACGTCGAAGAGCACCCCCGTGGCGAAGGGCTGCGAAGGTCTATAGGCGAGTTGCTGACGTGCCATTTCTGCCTTGGGTTGTGGGTGGCAGCCTTCTTCACCTACGGCCTTGTACTCGTGCCGCGCGCCACCCGCTTGCTAGCCAGCATTTTCACCATCTTCACCCTCTCTGATCACCTCCACCAGAGCTACAAAGCTCTCATGAAGAGGGCGTAGCGGCGGCGTAGGTACTATATTACAAGGCCTCAGCGCGGAGACCTCGGCCGGGCTACCGATACGCTTTATGAGCACTTCCCTAGCAAGGAAGCCACTTCATGGGAGGCGGGTCATAGAGACGCTTGAATGACTTCGCGACTACGTTGCGGCGTCCTCGTCAAGTTCGAGCCTCACCGGTAGGTGTTCCCAATCTGGCTCCCTTGCCTTTGCTGATTTCACTAGTTCACCTCTTTTATAGTGGTATGATGCCTTCACCCGATTTAATGGACGGCAGGTCTTTTCTCCTTCCCACTTGCCGCCCTCCGTCTCATACGTTGTAATAGTGAGCCGTCGGCGGCTACTGCCGTAAGGTGATAGGTTCCCTACTTATTTACTCATCTATTGCTTGGGGGAGCTGAGGACAGTCGTTTAAGTTCCCCCTGAAGAGGGCAGGAAAAGCGTCGTTCTCGATTAGAGACAAGGGGCAGCCATAAGAGGCTGCCTCGAGCATTGACGAAAGGAGAGACAGGTGGCAGAAAAGTTCGACCTCATCATCATCGGCAGCGGGAACGGGGGGTACATACCCGCGATCCGGGCGAGCCAGCTGGGGATGAGCGTGGCGCTCGTCGAGAAGGAGCAGAACCTCGGGGGGACATGCCTGAACTGGGGCTGCATCCCGACCAAGGCTCTACTCCACACCGCCGAGCTGCTCAACACCTTCAATCATAGTGAAGAGTTCGGGATAAACGCCGACGGCTTCGAGCTCGACTACGATAAGGTCGTCGAATACAGGGATCGGGTCGTCAGCCGGCTGCAGAAGGGTGTGCAGGGCTTGATGAGGAACAACGGGGTTGAGGTCTTCACCGGGGTGGGCAGCTTCGTCGAGCCTAAGAAGATCAAGGTACAAAGTGAGGAGGACGACGAAACGCAGGAGCTTGAAGCCGATTACGTCCTCATCGCCACAGGATCGGCTGTCAGGACCCTGCCGGGGTTAGAGATAGATCACGAGAAGATCATCTCCAGCGACGACGTGGTGACGATGAACCACTATCCGAAGTCGATCATTATCCTGGGGTCGGGGGCTGTGGGCACCGAGTTCGCGAGCATGTACAACGGCTTCGGGACGGAGGTGACCATCGTTGAGGTTCTGGACCGCCTCCTGCCAGCCGAAGACCCAGAGGTCTCGGCCGAGCTAGAGAAGCAGTTCGAGAACCGCGGCATCAGGGTCATGACCAGCTCCATAACCGACCTAGAGACCCTCGAGAAGACCGACGATGGGGTGAAGATCAAGGTCTCCCCCGTTGGCGAGGAGGAGAAAGCAGAGGAAGAGGAGAAGGCCGATGAAGAGAGCACCTACGGCGGGGAGGCCGACCCGGCAGAGAGTGGGGAAGGTGAAGAAGGCGAGGGCGAGACTTTAGAGGCTGAGGCGATTCTGGTCGCCATCGGGCGTAAGACCGTTATAGAGGACCTCAACCTAGACGCCACCAACGTCGAGGTGAACGACGCCGGGGAGATCCAGGTGGACGAGTTCTACCGCACCGCTGAGGATGGCGTATATGCCGCAGGCGACGTCATAGGAGGTTACTGGCTAGCTCATGCGGCAGGCCACGAGGGGATAGTCGCTGTGGAGCACATGGCCAGCGAGGATCCGATGCCGCTTGATCAGAACATGATTCCACGTGTTACCTTCTGCCACCCAGAGGTTGCCTCTTTCGGTTTGAACAGGGAGCAGGCTGAGGAAGAGGGCTATGAGGTCAAGGAGTCGAATTTCCCCTTCAGGGCCATCGGCAAGGCGTTGATCGAAGGCGAGCCCAACGGGTTTGTGAAGGTGGTCGCCGACGCGGAGACCGACCTCATCTTGGGGATGCACATGATAGGGCCGAAGGTGACGGACCTGATAGCCGAGGGCGTCTTCGCTAAGCTGGTCGAAGGGACGCCGCAGGAGATAGGCATGACCGTACACGCTCACCCGAGCCTCTCCGAGGTTATGGGCGAGGCGGCTATGGCTGTGGATGGGTATGCGATCCACATCTAACGTCCGGAGCTTCGTCCCGGCCACGACGGCTTCCGGCCGCTCGGCGAGGTTCTAAGCCGAACCGCGGAACAGAGGTTTCCGCCGGTAAGACACGAGAAAATGGGATAACGGTGGCTCCCGTACCTTCGAGGTGCGGCATCGCTGGGAGGACCGGCCGGTGGCTCCGCCGCCGGCCGGAGTGCCGACACAGTATCTGCCCATACAGCACTGGGTAAAGGGTGGTCAGCGTAGGCCCGAGTGGCTCAAGGCACGGGTCCCGGATGGCGAGGGATACCGCGAGATCAAAGAGACCATGTGTGGTCTTAACCTCCACACCGTCTGTGAGGAGGCCCGCTGCCCGAACATCGGTGAGTGCTGGAACAACCACACCGCCACGTTCATGATCCTGGGCAACATCTGCACGAGGAGCCGCGGTTTCTGCGCCGTTCTCACCGGCAAGCCGATCGAACTCGACGTCGACGAGTCCAAGCGCGTCGCTGACGCCGCGGAGAAGATGGGGCTCAAGCACGCCGTCATCACATCAGTCAACCGCGATGAGCTCGCAGACGGCGGGGCGTCCATCTTCGCCGCCACGATCCGGGGGATCAGGGAACGGATCCCCTGCTGCACCGTCGAGGTGTTGCCCCCGGATTTCAAGGGCGACCGCGACGAAGGACCGTGCTCGACGCGAGGCCCGACACGTTCAACCACAACATCGAGACCATGCCACGCCTGTACCCGGCGGTGAGGCTGCAGGCGAAGTACGACCGCTCGAGGTCCTTCTACGACAAAGAGCTGAACCCGGAGGGGCTCACGAAGAGCGGGTTCATGGTGGGCATAGGAGAGATCGAGGAGGAGATCCACCAAACCATGCTCGACTTGCGGGAGCACGACGTAGACATCCTCACGATCGGCTAGTACCTGAGACTCTCGGAGAACCACCTGCCGATGAGCCGCTACTACACGCCGAAGGCGTTTGCGGATCTCAGGCGCTACGGCTTTGCTCTAGGCTTCAGGCATGTCGAGAGCGGTCCCTGGTGCGAACTCCTACCACGCTCACGAGCAAACCGAGGACGCCCACAGAAGTGGCGTCGTCTAGTAGCGTCAGGGTACGTTGGATCAAGACTAGGAGGTGGCAGAAGCGGGCGTGGATGCCTTTCAGTAATTTTCGTTTACGAGTTACCGAGAAGATCCGAGCCTGTTGAAAAACCTTAGTACCCTTGTGGGTGTTACACGTTCTTCTGCTTGGGGGAGCTGAGGACAGTCGTTTAAGTTCCCCCTGAAGAGGGCAGGAAAAGCGTCGTTCTCAACGTACAGAGGAGGAGTTTCGATGAGTGAGGAACAGAAGGGAGTAGTCGTCCATGGAGACGGAGAAGGATTTCACCAGGAAATCTTTGTCGACTCGCACCGGCTGGCAGCTGACGAGCCAGAAGAATCGGGAGGGTCTGGCCGAGGCCCGGACCCCTACGATCTACTACTTGCCTCTTTGGGGGCATGCACATCGATAACCATCACGATGTATGCCCAAAGTGAAGGCTTGCCTCTCCAGGGCGTCACCACTCGGCTTCAACATTCGAATGTCCACGCCGAAGATTGCGCCGAATGCGAAACCGAGGAAGGGAAGATCGATTGGATCGAGCTGCATATCGAGCTCGACGGGCCGTTGAGTGATGAGCAACGCTCGCAGCTGCTCGAGATCGCTGAGAAGTGTCCGGTTCATCAAACCCTCACCTCTGAGACCGTCATCAGGATCGAATCTGCCGATGGATCTGGCTAGGGATCGATAGAGCAGGGGAGATCATAACCCCGGCCTTCTTCTACGGGAAAATCAGAGATGCGCCCTAGGCGCCCTCTGGTTCCTTGGTTTCCTCCTCGGCAAGCATCCCATAGGACGTCTGCTCTTGCGATACGAAGTACCTTGCAAGCGCACTGCCAACGAACACTATCAGCAGGTTTGCCACGAGCGAGTAAACTGCTACGTAAGCCTTCGTTGAGAGGCCAAAGAGTTGGAGAGTGGCCAGCCCCCCGCCAGCGTACCCCTCCACAATCATGCCGTACGTCCCCCAGGCCATCCCCACTAGCCATCCCGCAGCAATTGCCCATCGGTCTAACCACCGAACATACAGGGCCAGCCACATGGCCGGCAGCGTCTGCACTATCCATACCCCACCGAATAGCTGTAACGTAATGGCTTGACTCGGTGCGATGAGGACGAAGATGACGGCCCCTATGAGGACTATTATCGAGCCGATCCTGGAGACCATGGTTTCTTCGGTAGAGGAGATGTCCTGGCGGATGTACTGCCGGTAGAAGTTGCGGGTGAACAGGTTGGAGGCGGCGATGGCCATTACTGACGCGGGCACCACCGCCCCGATAGCGATGGCCGCGAAGCCGAAGCCCACCAAAGGATCGGCGAAAAAGTCGGTGAACAGCTGGGGAACGATGCCGTTCGCCCCGTAAAATCCCGGCTGAATACCCGCAGCGATCGCCATATAACCCATGAGGGCGACCAGACCAAGAAGGAACGTGTAGGCCGGAAGCAGCGAAGCGTTGCGCTTGATTACCTTCTGGCTACTCGAACCGAAGATGCCCGTGATAGCATGCGGGTAAAGAAACAGCGCCAGCGCCGAGCCAAAGGTCAGGGTAGAGAAGCCAACGTATTGCTCGGGCGGAAGGTTCTGCTTGGCGGTTGGTACCTGATCGAAGATCGCCTCGAAGCCACCGAGCTTGGTAGTTACATAGATTACCACCACGATGATCGTGATGTAAATCAACGAGTCTTTGACGAGCGCGATGAGCGCCGGGGCTCTAAGCCCGCTCGCGAACGTGAACAGGGCTACTATCGCGATGGCGATGATAAGGGATACGGTGACCGGGACACCCATCAAGGAGACCACGATCTCGATGCCGTACATCTGCAGGGCGATGTAGGGCATGGTGGCCACGAAGCCAGTCACAGCCATCAGCAGCGCCAAAAAGGGGCTGTCGAACCGCTCCTTGACGTAGTCGGCCGGCGTCACCATTCCCCTGTTGTGGGCTACCTGCCAGAGCTTGGGCATGACCACGAACACCAAGGGATAGACGATGATGGTGTAGGGTAGCGCAAAGAGGCCGATAGCCCCCATCCCAAAGACCAGAGCGGGCACCGCGATAAGCGTGTAGGCCGTATAGAGGTCTCCCCCCACCAGAAACCAGGTGATGACCGTCCCGAAGCGCCGGCCTCCTAAGCCCCATTCGCTCATTTCGTCCTCTGCGCCTTCTTCTCCACCTGCGCGCCATCTGTAGGAGAGCAGGCCGATTACGAGGACCACAATAAAGAGAATGACAAAGACGATAAGCGCTTGCCAGAGAATCATAGATGCTTCCTGCTTCCCTGCTCCTCGCTCAAGCACGCATCCTGTAGACGAGGGCGGTGAGCGCGACCGTGATGAACACCCACAAGAACTGATACCAGATAAAGAAAGGGATTCCCCACAACTCGGGCTGCAAGCGCGCGTAGAATGGAGGGTAGAGTAGCCCTATCCAAGGGACAAGCAGCATAAGGAGCCACCACCTGCTTCCCCGACGCTCAGCGCCCCCGCTCCCAGCTTCCCCGCTTCGAGGACCTTGATCGGAGTCCACGATCTTCCCCTTTCCCCTTTAGGATCTCCTTTTCTACCTTTGTTCGGTCAATCCTTCCCTATCAAAAGGATAAGCTAAACAAGAAAAGCCCGGGCATGGATCGAAGAAACCACCGGGTCGACCCGGTACGAGTCCTCTGCTGTGATTTTGCCGAGCGAGCTATATTAGCCCACGAAACCTTCAAGAATAAATAGGATTACTGCCCCGAGCTACTGCCCCGAGCTCGGCATATAATTGCGAATGCCACCCACCGACTAAACGATTCCATCGACTAGACCGGCTAATCCAAAGTGTTTAGGGGAAGACTGTGAGGCAGAGAGGGCCGAGGCTAATAAGCTCTGACTTCTGGCCGATTCCTGACTACTCTCCTTCGCCCCAGATGAGCTGGTCCGGGTAACCGAAATGCTCGTAGGCGGCGCGGCTGATCTCGAGGTCGGGAGCGTCCTCCGAATCGTATTCCGGCGATTCCATGATCACTTCCTTTACCTGCTCTACCTCCACCTCTCCCTCATCGCTGACGTTGGTTACCGCGTCGACCGGGATTAGGAAGTGCTGTCCCTCTATGTTCACCTTGAGCAGATGCACCGCCGATGCATCCTCGTAAATATAGAGATCCTCCACGGAGCCGATCTCGTCGCCGTTCTTGTCCAAGACTTTGAGGCCCTGGATGTCTTGCCAGTGCTCTTCGAGCTCACCCTCGAAGTCGTCCAACTTGATGAGCTTAGGGCTCTCGTTGTTTTCCTGGGCCATAGAACCCTTGTTCCTTTCGTTCCTATGAATGAGTATCCTTCTCGGCTCTTATTCCTGAGTGGGGAGAGGATTAAACGCCCCACTGCGCACTACGAACTTTTTGCCCAGCTATATGACAAGAGTCCTCAGAAGAACCTGCCGCTGGTAGGGCTTCAAAAGGGGCAAACCGGCGTGCCCTGGCCTTTTGTTTTGCTCCCATCTCTGAGAAATAGAGATAACCCGCCCCTTGGTGCAAGTTAAGTAGACGCCATAATAAAGCCGCAGAAGATACTGGAGACGAAGGGGGTAGGAAGGACACTTATGTACGTCACCTGCTGAGCTTTCTCGCGGAGGGCAGCGGCATCATGGCAACCTCAGCCTGCGCATGTAAAGCGCTTTATACAGCGCCTTGCAGTGATGTTGCATCACCCAGTCTTGAGGGGTGCATAGGGATGCTTCTTCAGAAGAGCCACGCCCGAGAAGATGGTGGAGACACCGCCGAGCGCATCGCTGACAAAGAGCGAGGCCGACCGGGCCCCAATATCATTGCAACCTGTTATAAACGAGACAGTATGATGAGTCGCGAGCGAAAGAAAGCGCAGTATCGCGCGGGGGAAGTACTAGTTCTGCGCTACATCAGCTGGGAAGGAGTGGGCGCCTTCGGAGAACGGCTCGATGCACGTGGGGTGTCCTGGCGTTACGTGGATCTCTTCGCCGATCAACCACTGCCGGACCTACGCTTCGCGCGGGCACTCCTGGTCATGGGAGGACCAATGGGAGTCTATGAGGCAGAGCGCTATCCGTTCCTGGCAGAAGAGATCGCGGCGATCGGCGAGGCTGTGCGGGGTGGAATGCCGACCGTGGGAGTTTACCTGGGCAGCCAGCTGCTCGCTGCCGCTCTGGGGGCGGCGGTGAAACCCAACCTGGGCGGAAAGGAGATCGGCTGGGGTTCCGCCACAAGACGCCGGCCGCGGTAACAGATCCTATCTTAGGATCCTTCCGAGCAGAGGAGATGGTGCTCCACTGGCGCGGCGACGTCTTCGCCCTGCTTGAAGGTGCCGTGTCGCTCGCGTGTTCGCCCATGACCCTTCATCAAGCGTTTAGTTGGGGATCCAGGGCTTGGGGCCTGCTCTTCGACGTGGAAGCAGATCCG
>JAFAPF010000161.1 GCA_019247245.1 Rubrobacter sp.
CAAAAGGATAAATCGCTCTCTTCAGGCTTAGTCCGCCGATGTCTTAGGCGCTCTCCAACGAGCAGGAATATACCGTTGAGGATGAGGAAGATAGCGGCTATCAGGGGACGGGCAAAGTTTGCCGCCAAGCTCTTCTCGAAGACAAACCCTACAAGCCCAGCGGGGATCGTCCCAGCAACCAATAGCCAGGCCAGCTTCCCATCCTCGTCTTGTTTGAAGCTTCGGGTGTTAAGGGAGCGAATAAGTCCACTTATCACCTCTATCCACTCTCGCCAGAAGAAAGCAAAGAGCGCAGCTGCTGTGCCAAGGTGTAGGACCACGAAGAACGGCAAGAACGTGGGGCTTTGTTGGTCTATATCCCAGCCAAGAAGCGAAGGCAAAATTACACCGTGTCCTAGGCTGGAGACTGGCAAAATCTCGGTGGTTCCTTGCAACAGTGCTAGCCAGAACGCTTGCCAAATACTCAAGAAGCTCCCCTTTAGTATAGTGTGATGGCTACATCATGACGTGTCAGACTAGCAGAAAGAGCAGAGCTTCTTCGCACAATGGGGATTCTCCGACTAGCTATATCAAAAAGGGCCCAGCCTGTTGAAAAAGTCGTTGTCGGACGAATCTGTGCTCTCGAAAGAGGTCCAAAACACCTAAAGAGCAGCCCAAAACACTATAAACCCAGGGTTTAAAGCTCCTAAACGGAGGTCAGAAAACACCACAAAGGTGTTTTTCAACAGGCTGGGCCCTTTTTGATACACGCAGCAAACGTCATTTGGGATTCATCCTCTCATAACAGAAAAGCTATCTTCCAGACCACGCGTGCCTCCTAAGCGATACAAGTCAAATAGCCGCAAGAATACATAAAAGGTTGTAGAGGCTCATCGTGAGTAGGGCTGCTAGGATACCAGCACAACTCTATGTGCGGTGGGATTCTTACCCCACCACCTAATTACATGTCCACATGCTCTTTTCTTGTTCCACCGCTACCTATATGGGCACCAGCGCCATTTTGATCAGCTGCACCAAAAGGTGCCGTACCCTACACTCTTACGAAGAGCGTCTCATAGGTGTCACAAAGAGCTGCTAGATTAGCCAAGGTTTTTTGATCTACACTTATATAAGGTACGTACCTAGTGTAACCTGGTGTCCTACTTCTCCTTTTCCCTTTCTTGAGAGGGCACCAGGCTCCCTTGCCATTAATAGTCCTATTTGCCCCTTCTAGCGTATATAAAACGCTCCTGGGTTTGCTTGGGTAGTAGCCGATGGCAACATTAACGGCCGTGCGGAGGATGGGGAGAACACGGCCCTTAATGTAAAGCTATATCCTCTTACCCATCGTACTATTGGAAGGCACAAAAGAAGCAGGGCCAGGGAAAGTAGTGTGTATGGCTAGACAAGATCCCGGCCCTTGCCTGTCTTACCGTAGCAGTATATGGCTATACGGGAAAGCATAGAGAAGCCTACTACCTCTCCGGGACCGGCCACCTTCCAAGCTACCCTCGATCAACATATCATGGCGTCTCTGATCATAGGGTCGATCTCCTCGGAGGTAGTCAGCCCAGGATACACATCCGGGCAGCTCCTCGATCTTAAGTAGCCGTCTTCACTGAGCCGTCTTCACTGCGCTCTACCACCGCGGTGTAGAGGAGGCTCAGATAGTATTCAAGTGACTTCTCGGGCATAAAAACCTCTTTCGAAATGGCACCAA
Source organism: Rubrobacter sp. (assembly GCA_019247245.1). GTDB lineage: Bacteria > Actinomycetota > Rubrobacteria > Rubrobacterales > Rubrobacteraceae > Rubrobacter_F. Next base: position 1,700 of record JAFAPF010000161.1, read on the forward strand.
CAGTGCAGGGCCTAGTGTCCTTTCCTGACAGCGTACCTCGACGTGATGAACCCGTGACCATTCAGTTCGATCATTAGTAGCAACATAGCTACGCACCTTCTGTGCCATCGCCAGCGGGGCAAGCGCGCTCAATGGCGTGTCCCCCCTAAACCACGGCGGCGGACTAGACGGCGATGGTCGCCGCGCACGTCTCGCACGTAGCGACGTGGGTAGTCACTGAGATGTCGCGCCAGAGGCCTAGAACATACCCGCGACTATGGCTCCGTGCCTCGGCTTCAGTTTGGAGGATGCACAGATACGCGCGGTGTAGATACTCGTCGCCACTCACGACCAATATCCTACCCGGTTGCCACCGACCCAAATCAGGTCGCCGACAAACTATTGGAAACCTAATTTCCGCGAATTAATTTCATGAAACTATCTGATAAATCTCAGGCACTGGCCAATCAGCTCACAATGAGCCGAGTCATGGCCACGTAGATGAACGCCTCGCTGGTAGCACACAACCTCTCGTAGTCCTTACTCATTCGCCGGCTCTGGCTCAACCACGAGAAAATTCTCTCCACTACCCAACGCCTCGGCAAGAGTTCAAAGCCCCGAGGCGGAAGCAGCTTCTGCCAGTCAATCTCCCTACCCTCCTTCGCCCACTCCTGTGTCCAGATCCTTGCGACCTTCTCCGATATTGGCTTCGACGTGCGATGTACGACTTCGACACTCAGCCCGAGCTCCTGCTCTACCCACTACTTTACCCCTGCCCTGGTAACCGGCGTCCACCTATAGACGAGAGAAGCGTGCGAGGCGTTCGCGAGCGGCCTTCAGAAGTAGCTTGATCCCGTCCTGGTCGGGCACCTTGGCATTTGTGTACCTTGGCTTTGAGAACCAACCCTTCCGTATCTACGAGCAGGTGTCGCTTGCGCCCGCGAACCTTCTTGGCGCCGTCGTAACCCCGTGCTTCGCCATCGACCCCGCTCATCTTGGTTGACTGAGAATCTACCATCCCCGCACTGGGCTGTGGGTTTCCTCCCAGCCATGCTCGCAAGCGCTCGCGCAGCGCCCCGTGTTTAGCTGCTTGAAGGTGCCGTCGATACGCCACTACTTCCTGAACCAATGGTAGACACTCTTCCACGGTGGGAAGCAGCGTAGCAAAAGCCGCCAGGGGCAGCCACTCTTCAAGACGTAGAAGATGGCCTCCAGGATATCGCGGAGGCTATGTATCCTTGGACATCCACGCTTCCTCGAAGCAGGGAGGTGAAGCTTGAGAGAGGCCCATTCTGAGTCTGTCAGATCGGTGGAGTATTTGCTGCATCTCATGAGATGCAGCGTAGGTCACACCGTGTCATTGCCTCCTCTTTATCAGACAGTTTCTATTAGCCGCTAAAGGCCTTTGGCGTTAGAAGCACCTGGGTTCCTCATAAAGATGTGCCACCCCGCCGTGGCCGGGTTCCTCATGGTT
>JAFAPF010000166.1 GCA_019247245.1 Rubrobacter sp.
CGCTTGGGTCCAGTGCAGCTCCTTATGGCTACACCCTGGCTACCTGGACCACAGGAGCAGTGCTCACTCATGCTCGTGGAATACCAGACGCGTTTGCTGCCCTCACCTTCATGCTTGGAGCCATATTAGGCTTTGCCTTTGTTGGGGCACTCGCCTTTGGGGGTGTAACCAGTCGCTTCGATAGAGATCATGGTGAAACTCCTGTTGTGTGGGGAAGCTTCCACTTCCTCTCGGTGGGACTCGCGATCGGGGCAGCGGTGCTTGTGACCTACCTGGTTGAAAGCTTCATCTTTGCTTGGCCTTTAGGAGGCTTTTTGGCCACTGCTACCTACTTGCTTGTCGCGGGAGCCGAGGCAACTATTGCATACGAGTGGGATCACAGACGAGAAAGCTAACAAGACCAAAGGAGAGTAGCTCTTGTGCAGCATGCTCATTTATCTACTATGCTGCTAAATATTGCATGCTTGATCCCTAGGTCGGAAAACCACCTAAGGCTATCCGGTTGTAAGGTATCTCGTCCCCCTGAGATCAACCAAGTATCCCTCACGATTATGAGCTAGCCGGATAAGGGGGTTGTCGCAGCTTGGGCAGCGAACGATGGTGCCTAGCTGCCTTACCTCGTAAACCATTGCCGCCCCGAGCCGATCAGTCCTCCCGCAACCCACGCACGAGTACTGCGCGGTGGTCACCTCGAAGGAGAAAACCTCCCTAAGAGGGCCCGCTGCTGCGTTGCCGTCCAGCCTGAATTCGCCCATAGCTCTCTAACCTCCTCCTCCTGTAGGCCCGAAGCGTTCGGTCTTTACGTAGAGAGTGTCGTGCCCGATCTCCACAAGCGCAGTCGCTACCCCCTCCACCAGAGGTGTAGGACCACATATAAAGGCCAGGAGCCGCTCTGCGGGCGGTGGGCCGACCTCCTTGAGCATCTTGAGGTCGATCCTCCTGTGATAACTGCTCCAACCCTTCGGTCTGGAGCGGGTCAGGGTGTGTATTACCTCCAGAGAACCGTCCTGTGCCACAAGCCTCTCCAACTCCTTCCGGTAGATGATCTCTTCGTAGGAGCGCGAGGAATAAAGCAAGCGAGCAGGTACATCGCTGCTCACAGCAGCTCGGTGGCGGAGCATAGCCATGAGCGGCACCACACCTGATCCCCCGGCTACAAGCAACAGCGGGCCACCGTCTTTGGCCTCCCAAGCGAAGTAGCCTCCGATAGGTCCTCTGAGCTCCAGCTTATCTCCGGCCATCAACACGTCGGTGAGGTAAGGGGAGACCTCGCCGTCCTCCAACCGCTCCACCGTGAGCACGAGCCGCTCATCCTCCGGAGCCGAGGCGATAGAGTAACTCCTCTGAGCCTGGTAGCCGTCCTCGGCAGTAAGCCTTATGTCTACGTGCTGCCCAGCCTTATGACCTTTCCAGCCGGCAACTTCAAGCACCAGGCTCCTGGTCCTCGGGGTCTCGGGCACCACCTCGACCACCTCAGCGAGCTGCCAGGAGAGCCTGCGCGGCTGTACAGCCACCGCGCTAGTCCCCCCAGTAGCGCTGCTCACGCCAGGGATCACCGTGGTTGTGGTAGCCCAAAGATTCCCAGAAGCCTGGCTCGTCATGATTTAAAAGTCTCAAGCCCCTAACCCACTTGGCGCTCTTCCAGAAATAGAGGTGCGGGACGAGCAAACGCACTGGGCCACCGTGCTCGGGCTCTAGCGGCTCCCCCTCGTAAGCGTACGCGACCCACGCCTTGCCACCGATCACCTCCTCAAGGGGCATGTTGGTTGTGTAGCCGCCGTCACAGAATGCCATAACGAACTCGGCCGCCGTCTCCACCCCTTCTAGCAAGGTATCTACTGATACACCTTCCCACCTGGTGCCCAGCTTCGACCACTTGGTGACGCAGTGGATGTCCCTAGTTATCTCCTCCGAGGGCAAAGCCTGAAACTCTTTCCAGGTCCACCTCCTGGGTTCATCAACCTCCCCTATGATAGAGAAGTCCCACTCCTCCTCCAGCGGGGTGCGAGGTGTAGGACCAGCGGAAAGGACCGGGAAGCCTTCGACCAGGTACTGTCCCGGTGGAAGCTGTGTACCCTGCTCCACTGGTCGACGGCGTCCCCTAAAGCCGCGGGAGAAGAATCCTCCACTCATGCTCTATTACCTCCTTACTTACTCGCTCGTACATGCTACCCCTTCCCAGACCATCTGTGAAACCTCGAACACAACTTCGAATCCAGATCCCTCAGTACGCGGGCGGACCTCGCCCTCGACCGCGCAGGCGCGATCGTTCAGCTCACGGTAGCGAGGATCGTCGGTAGTATGCACGAGGCTGCCGAGCAGCCGTCGCATGCCAGAGTCGGTGAGCACCACGAGCCCCTGCCACTCGAACGGGATCGTAGCCCCGTCCTCAGTGTCGAGCATCCCTCGGAACTCGGGTACGAGCGCTGCGTCAGCTCGCTTCTGAGGGAAGTTGGCCGCGCGGTAGCGAGCCGAAAGGCGTCCGGTGGAGCGCCCCTCAGCCAGCAGGAAGCTGCGTCCTTCGATGCCACTATCTGCGGCCACCTCCACGCTTCAGGCTTCCGGCGTCGTGAAGGTGACCGTGTAGAGCAACCCGAGTCGCATCTCGCTGCGCTCCAGCGTCAGCTCGCCGCGAGCCCGGCCACCGTTACCGGCACGCCGTCCCACGGCCCCACTGGCTTGAGTGAGCCCTCAGCCTCGACCGACCAGCCGTAGATGCGGCCGTCATCGGCGTCGATCACATAGAGGAACCGACCGTCGCTAGAGAGGTCTTCGTCACGGAGACCCATCATCCCGTCGACTGCGATACCGGATGTGGCATCCTCGAACGACAGCGAACCGTCGGGCGCGATCGCGAAGCGCGACACGGCACCGTCGGCGAAGTTCGTCGTAAAGGCGAACCGGTCGTCGGGGGTGACTACGGCCCAGCAGATCTCGCTGCGACCGTTGCCTAGCGACGAGGTGCGCGGCACGAGTGACCCATCGACTATCGCGTAAGAGGATACAGCCGCCGCACCCTTCTCGGCGCGAAAGGCCTCGGTCATGACAAGCACGCCGCCCGACGTGAACCCGAATCCTTACGATGTTGGGCCCTGCGACGCGCCCCTGTGGCCCCAGCACTCACATTCGTCGTTGGTGGCCCAGCTCCGCTGCTAGACGAGGGCCCCGATTCTGGGTGCGAGAAGAATAGTCTAGCCGAACTTAGCGCCACCCTAGCGGCACACGGACACCGGGAAGCTTATGACGGGGGTTTCAAATGTAGCAAGGCTCGCTCACCTGAAACGCGATAGAGTCCGGGAAGCGAGCAAACCTTCATATGTTGGTTGGTCAAGGCGAAGGACGCCCGTTGGTGCTGATTCTCGTCACCAGGAAATTTCACAGCAGACGTCTAAGGTACAACTGTGCTCTATCGACTAGCAAATCGACTAGCAAATCGCCTATATACCTATATCATTCCCCTTTCGATACATGGCGACGATTAACCTTGATAGACGTCTTCCACTTCCTTTGCTCTTCATTCTCGGTATAAAACCGTAGCGCCATCCCGCCACCGTAGCGCACAGTCTCGGCCGTGATGTGCGTTATAGTACATGCTGTCACTACCCTCCTGTGGCAATATTCGTAATTGCGTCCGTGGCAAGCGGCTATGAGGAAGTAAGCAGGCAGCCTGAGATGAAATGTCCTTATTGTGCCGAAGAACTCAAAGATCAAGCGACAGTCTGCCGCTACTGTGGACGTGACCTCTCTCTAGTACTTTCGCTAACACAAGAGAAAGAACAGCTGCAAGAGCAAGTATCTTCGCTTGATCAAAAGGTTTTGGAGCTCACCGCTTCTCGTGATGCCCGGCAAACAAGCGAATGGTACTTCGTCGATAAACTTATCCAGGCAGGAGCCAACCGGAGGCAAATCACATTAGCAGTTGTTTTGCCCGCCTTGGTTTCATTTGTAAGCGCTGCACTCTACTTGTTCGTCACACAGCACCTTGATGAGTGGGTGACTTATTACGGCACCGGCTCTACGCACAATATCGAGAACCTCAGTAAGGATCTTGCAGCCGGGCTAGGAATCGGGATAGTACTATCGATACTTATACTCAGTTGGTTTTTGGCTCCCTTGCCTTTTGGGTTCTGGGCAGGACTCGCCTTGCCGGTAGTAAACCAAACAAAGAGCTATACCCTGCTAGGTTTACTTGTGGGGTTACTCACAACGGTTGGCGTTATAGTAGCTCATATGCTTACTGTGGGAGTAGGTGTTTTAGAAGCGGCCAGTTTGAGAGACTGGGTGGAGCTGTCGGCCTTCACTTTTTTCGGACCGGCTTTGTTCTTCCTTGCGGGTGGGCTATTTGCAGACGTGCTTAAAACGAGAGCCTACCAAAAGAGCATAGACTTGGGGCTCCCCGAGCAAATTGTTTCCAAGTTTTCTGGTTCCAATCCAGAATCACGTGAGACAGAACCAACTCAAAGGAAAAGTTTACTCAGACAGTTGGTGAAGCCCAGCCTTATTATTGTCCTTGGAACCGTGATTCGTTTTGCAATACAGTTCATCCCCTTAGCTGAACCCTTCTTTAGATCTAAATGAGA
>JAFAPF010000169.1 GCA_019247245.1 Rubrobacter sp.
TGTGCTCATCGACCCCAGGTATACCGAAGAAGGCCGGATCGGCGCCCAACGCCAGCACCAGGTGGTCGTAGGGGAACTCCAACCCACCCGTGGCTTTCACCACCTTCCGCTCGAAATCTACATCCTCCAACTCCGCCCGACGGAAGCTGATGCCGTACTGTATCAGTGCCCGGCGCAGGGGCTGGGCGACGTTCTTAGTCTCTACGTCGCTACTTATGATCCCTGCCACCATGGGCCAGTAGGTGAAAAAGTTCTCTTTGTTGATAACCATCACTCCGACGTCGTCGCGATCCTCGGTCAGCGCGCCGAGGGTCTTGGCGGCCGTAAAGCCTGCGAACCCACCGCCCACGACGAGCACCTTGTTGGGGAACTCTGTGTAAGGGGGGCGCTCCCACGGGTAATACTTGTGTTGCGGTTCATAGTATATGACCCGTCGCAAAGCCACCGCAGCGACAGCGCCACAACCCACCGCGAGCCCTGCCTTAAATAGCTTGTTCATAGCACTCTCCAGAATCTGTAGACATCACCCTTCCACCCGTAACGATAACACTATAGCAACGCGTGACTTAATACAAAAGAGGAGCGGGAGAGACGCTCTAAAGCACCTTTATCCGCCTGCGAGCTTTCGCCCGGGTGATGCTCTGGGTGACCTCGTCAAAGGCAAGGGCAGGGGCCGTACCCTCCGCGAAGACAGAGCGGCCGGGCTCACCGGAGGCATCAGAGACGATTGGGATACGCCCGAGTACAGGAGTTCCCAACTCGCCTGCCACACGGTCACCACCGTCGCCCCCGAAGATCCTGAGTTCTTTGCCGCAATCCGGGCACTCCGTATAACCCATGTTCTCGACTACCCCGACGAGCCTGAGGTGGGCCTGCACGGCCATCTTACCGGCCTTGACCGCCACCCGGGCAGCGTCAGCCTGCGGTGTGGTGACTACGAGAGCCTCGGCCTTGGGGATCATCTGCGCTATGGTGAGGGCTACGTCGCCGGTACCAGGCGGCATGTCGACGATGATGAAGTCCGGTTCGTCCCAATACACGTCGCGCATGAGCTGCGTCAAGGCCTTATTGACGATTGGAGCGCGCCAGATGATGGCTTGTCCCTCATCGACGAAGTTTCCCATCGAGATGAACTTCAGCCCCTGCGAAGACTCTAGCGGGAAGATGACGCCACCGACTACGTTAGGTTTATCCAGCGAGCCGAGCATCACGGGAATGGAAGAGCCATGCACGTCGGCGTCAAGGATCTCTACCGAATATCCCGCCCGGTCGAGGGCGGCCGCCAGGTTCACAGCCACCGTGGACTTGCCGACGCCGCCCTTGCCAGAGACGACGGCGATAATGCGGGTCTTGGACTCGTCCTTGAACGCTGGTGCGAGTTCAGAGGGCCCGCCGTGTAGCGAAGTTAGGAGATTCTGGCGGTCAGCGTCGGTCATCACGCCGAAGTCTACCTCTACGCTTTCGACGCCTTCGATCATCATCAAGCGGTCGCGAACGTCGGTAGTGATCCGATGCTTCAACGGGCACCCGGCCGTTGTGAGAGCGATCCCTACGGTGATGCTCGAGCCCTTTATGCGCACTCCCCGTACCATGTTCAGAGAAACGAGGTCCCGCCCAATCTCGGGGTCTCGAACGTCCCTCAGCGCCTCACGGATTCCAGCCTCGGAGAAACCATCGGCCGGTTCCTCCTCCTTTGGCGGCTGGACATCAACCTTGGAGGGTGCGGTCGCTTGAGGATTCTCTTCATAGAGCTCTCCGGCACTCATACCCTGCGGGGTCTGCTCAGTCGCCCCCTGCGGGTTACCGTTTTTATATCTGCGAAACCAGCCAACCATGCTTTTCAAGAACCTCCTCCGGAGTTCACCTCCGGTCAACCGTGCGTACGAAAGGCAATGTCATCTTACCACAGCGGTACCCCGCTCCCGGCGCGTTCTATAGGAGGCGAGGTGCTAGAGGCGGGCTCTCGAGGAGCGCTAGCCTTCTACGGCCGGTACTGCCCGTAGACCTTGCGTAAAACGTCGGAGACCTCGCCCACGGTGGCGAGGTTTACAAGCGCCTCCTTCATTGGATAGAGCAGGTTGTCCGTGCCCTGCGCGGCGCGCTCGAGGTGGGCGAGGGCCTTCGCGACGACCCTGTTATTGCGGCTATCTTTGAGCTTCGCGAGGCGTTGGATCTGCCGGTCGCGGATAGACTCGTCGACGGAGTGTAGCTCCATGGCGGCTTCCTCATCGGTGACGTAGCGGTTTACGCCGACGATGATACGCTCTTCTTTCTCGATCTCGCGCTGGTAGCGGAAGGCGGCCTCCTCGATCTCGCGCTGCATAAAACGGTTCTCTATCGCTTTTACGGCCCCACCCATCTCATCTATTCGCCTTATATACTCCCAGGCCGCCTCCTCGACGGCATCGGTGAGGGACTCGACGTAGTAGGAGCCTCCGAGTGGGTCGACGACATCGGTCAGGCCAGCCTCGTTGGCCAGTATCTGCTGGGTGCGCAACGCTATCCTCGCGCTCTTCTCCGTTGGCAGGGCCAGCGCCTCGTCAAAAGAGTTTGTGTGTAGACTCTGGGTGCCGCCGAGGATCGCCGAAAGCGCCTGAACAGTGGTGCGGACGATGTTGTTCTCGGCCTGTTGGGCGGTGAGTGAAGAGCCTGCGGTCTGAGTGTGGAAGCGTAGTTTTAAGCTCCGCTCGTCCATAGCGCCGAAACGCTCCTTCATGATACTGGCCCACATCTTACGGGCCGCCCGGTACTTAGCGACCTCTTGGAAGAGATCGTTGTGGGCGTTAAAGAAGAACGAGAGCCTCGGGGCGAACTCATCGACCTTCAGGCCTGCCTGGTTAGCGGCATCAACGTAGGCGATAGCGTCGGACAGAGTAAAGGCGAGCTCCTGAACGGCAGTGCTACCAGCCTCGCGGATGTGATAGCCGGAGATGGAGATCATGTTCCAGCGCGGTAGCTCGCGGGCACAGTAGGCGAATATGTCGGTCGTGATCCTCATGGAAGGAGCCGGAGGGTAGATGTAGGTCCCGCGTGCCAGGTACTCTTTGAGGACGTCGTTCTGGGTCGTACCGGTGATGTTTTCCCTCTCGGCCCCCTGTTCCTCGGCAACCAGGGAGTAGAGGAGCAAGAGGATCGAAGCGGTAGCGTTGATCGTCATGGAGGTCGAAACGTCCTTTAGAGGGATACCGTCGAACAGATCTCGCATGTCGAGGAGGGAGTCTATGGCAACCCCGACCTTGCCGACCTCGCCTAAGGCAAGCGGGTGATCCGAGTCGCGGCCCATTTGGGTAGGGAGATCGAAGGCAACCGAGAGGCCGGTCTGCCCGTTAGCTACCAGATACTTAAATCGGGCGTTGGTCTCTCTAGCGGTGCCGAATCCTGCGTACTGGCGCATGGTCCAGGGCCGACCACGATACATTGTGGGATAAATACCCCTGGTGTATGGGTACTCGCCAGGGTCACCGAGCTTCTCGGAATAATCAAAGCCAATCAGATCTTCAGGTCTATAAAAGGGCTTGACGTCAATCTCAGACTCTGCCCGGCGCGCGTCCCGGCGTTTCTCGACCTCCACGCTGTACCTCTCTTACCCTTTGCCCCTTGGCAGCTCTACGAGCTCGGTGAGAACGCCTAACATACCCTGAGGATGCAGAAACGCCACCCGAACACCTCCTGCCCCGACGTGGGGCACGTCGTCTATCAGCTCGACGCCGTTCTCCTTTAGCTCCTTCAATATCACTTCGAGGTCTTCGACCTGAAAGGCCACGTGATGGAAACCTTCCCCCTTCGCGGCAAGGAACTTGCCCACGGGCGAGTCGGGACGGGTGGGTTGGACAAGCTCGATTTTGGACTCTCCCACATCGAACATCGTGGCGATTACGCCCTGTTCCTCGACCTCCTCCGGCTCACCCGTGACAACGCCGAAGTACTCTCTATAGAGACGGGCCGCCGCGTCGAGGTCTTCTACCGCGTAGCCCAGGTGGTAGATCTTCTTGAGCAAAGTTCTCCCTTCTATTGGTCTCAATTGTAGAGCACGAAACCCTACGTATACAGCGGTTCTACCGAAGCTTTCCGTTAGAATGGTAGGGACCGCTACGCTCAACCAGGGAGGTGCAATGGTGGACGGGAGCTTCGTGTTGCGGAAGATCCAGGAACTCTCCGAAGAACGTGAAAGGCTCGTGCACGAAGAATCGCGGCATGGTCTGGCCCCCCAAGGACACGAACGCCTCCGCCAACTAGACCATGATTTACAGGTCCTTTGGGACCTGAGGCGCCGCGAGCTTGCCGGGGAAAGGATCTCTCTCGACGAGGATTATTACGACCGCTACGACCGCTATACCGACGAAGGCGACCTACCAGGCAGATAGAGGCTTTCCTAGCTCCTATAGCGGCCACCAGGGGATAGCGACGAGCACGGGAGCTATCAAGAGCGCCGGAAGCATGTTCGCTACCCGCACCTCTTTTAGCTCTAGTAAGACGAGCCCGAGACCGAAGATAAGGACCCCGCCCGTTGCTGTAATGGCCGAGATTATAGGCTCCGTCACAACTCCCTGTAGGACCCCGGCCGAGAACGTAAGCGTCCCCTGCACCACGAGCACCGTAGCCGCCGACAGCAAGACCCCCCAACCTAAAACCGAGGCGAAGGACAGCGACGCGATGAAGTCCAGCGTGCTCTTGAGGGCAAGCAGACGGTAATCGCCGGTAAGACCATCTTGTAGGGAGCCAAGAACGGTCAACGGGCCCACACAGAACAGCAGGCTCGTGGTCACGAATGCCCTGCTTACAGGGCTCTCTCCTTTCGAGAACCGCTTCTGCAGGGTGTCGCCAAAGCGCTTGAGAGCACCGTCTATATCGAGCGCCTCCCCAATTACAAGCCCACCGATTATGCTAGCGAGCGGCACAAGGGGGTTATCCTGGCTAAAGAAGTTCGAAATGCCGATGAGCAGAGTTATGAGCCCTATGGCCTGCATCCCCGTCTCCCGCATCCTCTCCGGTAAACGAGCACCCAAGAGCGTACCTACGCCTCCACCCACCAGCACCGTCACGACATTTATTGCTGTTCCGAGCCCCATCAGTAAAGAAGTATAGGGCACAACGATATGGGTGGTCCCTGTATAATCTTGATCGTCATTGCAGGCGTCACGGGGAGTTTTGGGTTTGGATCTCTACGAGTATCAGGGCAAGGAGCTGCTCCGGCAGTACGGCATAGAGACGTTGGAGGGCATCGTCGCCGCCTCGCCCGAAGAAGCGCGCGCGGCAGCCGAAAAGCTCGGCGGCCCGGTGGCGGTCAAAGCCCAGGTTTTGACCGGTGGTCGCGGCAAGGCCGGGGGTATCAAGGTCGCCGAAGAGCCAGAAGACGTTGCAGAGGCGGCCCGCCAGATACTCGGAATGGAGATCAGAGGCCACAAGGTACGGCGCGTGCTCGTCGAGGCAGGGGCTGAGATAGAAAGCGAGATGTACCTTTCGATCATGGTAGACCGCGCGGCGAAAAAGTCTCTGATCCTGTTCTCTACCGAGGGTGGCATTGATATCGAGGAGGTCGCCGAGCAGAATCCGGACGCTATCGTGAGGATATACATTGATCCTTTGCTCGGCCTGCTCCCCTACGAGGTACGCGAACTAACCTTCGCCGCCGGGCTCGAGGGCGACATCGCCAAGGGCGTAGGGAAGACCTTGAACAACCTGTATGAAGCGTTCGTCGAGGGTGATGCGAGCCTCGTAGAGATCAACCCGCTCGTATCTACCAAAGACGGGCACGTTTTAGCGCTGGACGCGAAGGTGACCGTGGACAACTCCAGCTTGTTTCGCCACGAAGACATCGCGGAGCTGCACGACGTGGACGTGGCGGACCCCGAGGAGCAGAGAGCCTTGGAGGCGGGCTTGCAATACGTGAAGCTGGATGGAGACGTCGGGATCCTGGGTAACGGTGCGGGTCTGGTGATGAGCACGTTGGATGTGGTAGCTCAGGCCGGGGGCGAACCGGCAAACTTCTGTGACGTAGGCGGTGGGGCGAACGCGGAGAAAATCGCAACGGCTCTAGACATCGTTGCCTCTAACCAGCAAGTCAAGAGCGTCCTCTTCAATATCTTCGGCGGGATTACGCGTGGGGACGAGGTTGCCCGCGGCCTCCTGGCGGCGCTAGATCGCTCCGACACGGACCTGCCTATCGTCGTCCGGCTCGACGGCACTAACGCCGATGAGGGTCGCCGGATACTGGCTGAGAACACGCCGGAGAACGTGTACACCGAGCAGACGATGCTCGACGCCGCGAAGAAAGCCGTCGAGCTTGTGCAGGACGGAGGTAGGTAGCGGGTGGCGATACTAGTAGATGACGAAACACGCCTCGTGGTGCAGGGCATAACCGGCCACGAGGGTCGCTTTCATACGGGGCGTATGCTCGAGTCCAACACACAGATCGTCGCCGGGGTCACGCCGGGTAGGGGCGGGCAGGACTACGAGGGCGTGCCGGTCTTCAATACCATGGAGGAGGCGGTGGAGGAGACCGGGGCGAACACGAGCGTAATCTTCGTTCCAGCCGCGTTCTCAGCAGACGCCATCTTCGAGGCTCTAGACTTCGGTATGCAGACCATTTGCTGCATCACCGAAGGCGTACCAGTGCACGACATGATGCGGGTTGCGAACTATCTGCGAGTAAAAGACGCAACTTTGATCGGGCCGAACTGCCCCGGTGTGATCTCGCCAGACAAATCGAACGTCTCCATAATGCCGGTTGACATCTTCATACCCGGCAACGTCGGCATCGTCTCCCGAAGCGGCACGCTCACTTATCAGATCGTGAACGAGCTAACGCAGAGAGGTATCGGCCAGAGTACAGCCGTCGGGATCGGAGGCGACCCAATAATCGGTACCGACTTCATCGAGATACTGAAGAAGTTCGAGGCAGACCCCGAAACCGAGTGCGTGGTGATGATTGGGGAGATAGGCGGTAACGCTGAGCAGCTCGCCGCCGAGTACGTGCAGAACGAGATGCGAACACCGGTTGTAGCATACATCGCTGGCTTCACCGCTCCCGAAGGTAAGACGATGGGCCATGCGGGTGCCATAGTCTCCGGCGGTGAGAGTACCGCCCAGGCCAAGAGTGAGGCCCTGGAGAAAGCCGGTATCGGGACGGCCACGAACCCCTCGGAGGTCGGGGAGCTCGTCACCGAGATCCTGAACCACGACTCTTAGGCACAATCGTCCAAGAGGTAAGGCTATGAACGGGCAACGATTCGCGAATACCGCCTCTGGCTTCTGGCAGCCATGAGTTCGGAGTGGGCGATCACGCGCTATCGTAGGCGGTTGAATGGGATTTACCCTCTTGGTGTGTACACACGGTTTCGGAATGGCTGCTGGTGACGCTGAACGCTTTACGTCTATATTTGGACGATGGCTAAATTACTAAACTCGCCGAAGCGCCCCGCCGACTGGCTTACAAGTTGGCTACTAAGCCCGCATCGAACAGGTGGGAGGCCCAGAGGCCAAGGAAGGTCAGACCGAGCAGCATTCTTGGTGGCACATCGTATGTCTCGCCAAGGTAGACTACTTCTCTACGCTCGGGTCCTGCCCGGCATTGCGGCTCTCGCGGCGGGAGCTCTCTCCCGTAGCCACCTTGCTTATCGTGCTGCTAACCCTTCTCGGGATGTTGCCGATGTACCTGCGCGTCGCCAAGGAGAGCCTACACGGCCAGGGTTCGATCGCGATGCTAGAGGACCTGCTCTCGCTCCGGAAAGGGAGGCTGTTTATCTTATGACTGCTAGGATTTGTGGCGACCTCCTGGTTGGTTACGATCACCCTCTCGGCATCTGACGCTACGGCACACATCGTCGAGAACCCTTTACCGTAATCGTTCCAAGGCCAAGAAGTCGCCATCACCCTCGGGCTGTTGGCGCTGTTCGGCGCGATCTTCCTGCAGGGTTTTCGGAAAGCCATCGGCGTCGCCGTACTCTTGGTTGTGGCTTATCTGCTGCTGAACCTTGTCGTCGTGGCAGTCGGGCTGTACGAGAGCGTCGCGCATCCTCAGTATGTTGCCGATTGGCAAAGTGTACTGCTCGCCAACTATGGCAACCCGCTAACCATGGTGGTCGCTTCGCTGCTGGTGTTCCCACAACTAGCCTTAGGGCTCTCGAGGTTCGAGACCGGCGTAAACCGGCGCAAGTACGATGCCGCTGGTACGCGGCGACAGCCAGAATACACAAGAGCACCTCGCGGGCCGCATCCGCAACACACGCAAGATGTTGACCGCCGCCCTGATCATGAGCGTCTTCCTGACTGGAACCAGCTTCGTAACGGCGGTGCTCATCCCTGCTGAGGAGTTCGAACCGGGCGGAGAGGCCAATGGCCGGGCGCTAGCGTATCTGGCATACGAATATTTGGGTAATACATTCGGCACGGCCTACGACATAAGCATGATCCTGATCCTGGCGTTCGCGGGCGCCTCGGCAATGGCAGAGCTTTTGAACATTGTGCCCCGCTACGTAATGACACTGGACTGGACGCGGGCGACCAGGCCGCTGGTGCTGGTATACACCGGCATAGCGTTTGCGATCACGATCATCTTCAAGGCCAACGTGGATGCACAGGGTGGAGCTTATGCGACCGGTATTCTGGCGATGATGACCTCGGCGGCTTTAGCCGTGACGCTGGTCGCTTCGCGCAGGGGGTCGAAGGGGGGAGTATTCACGTTCTGGCTGGTCACCATCGTGTTCGTTTATGCTACTGTGGCAAACGTCATCGAGCGGCCAGACGGCATCAAGATCGCCTCGTTCTTTATCGGTGCGATCGTCATCACCTACCTAGTCTCGCGTGTATTACGTACGACCGAGTTGCGCGTCGATAGGATAGAAATCGACGAAGCTGCGCAAAAGTTTATCGCCCGAGCAGCTAGTGAAGGTGAGGAGATCCACATCATCGCCCACCGACCTGGGGTGCGCGACGAGCGAGAGTACGCCTCAAAGGAAAAAGAGCAGCGCGAGGACAATCACGTCCCAGCGAACGAGCCGATTCTCTTCTTACAGAGGTGTTCAAGAAGGTTGACCCCTAAACCTGTAGCCGCAGTGAGCTAACCACCCAGCGGCGTCTCGGGGCGTGACGATCCTAAGCGCCTGGCCCATCGCCTCCATCAGGGCCTTCTTGCCGCCGGCCCCGACCTTCCTTAGATAAGCCTTGATCTTATACTGAAGGCTTCCTCTATGAGGTTGAGATCCTGCGAATAGGCCGGCAAGAACCACAAGCTCCTATCACCCTCTCCTCGAGATCAGCTTCCTGACCCTATCCGTCTTGTGGGTACCCAAGTTGTCCATCACCACAATCTGGCCCTCTTGGAAGGCAGGCCGAGTAAGTGCTCCACGTCGTAGGCTTCGAACACGAAAGCCTTGATCGAACC
>JAFAPF010000313.1 GCA_019247245.1 Rubrobacter sp.
TGGGACTCGTGGAAGGCACGATACAGGTTTCTCAAATTAAGCAAGAAGCACCCCTTCCGCGTGGGTCTTTGACCTTTAAAACGTTTCGGATATATTACGCGTAGGCAAGTCTAGGGTTTCAAAGGGGGACCTAGAGGAGAAGTTGCAACCTCAACGCGATCTTCGGGACATAGAGGAAATCCAGGAGCTATTTGAAGCTGGTCAGGAGTCGGGCACCCTGGAGTCCAGTGAGGTTCTAGGCCTACTCCAGGAAGTAGACCTCTCGACCGAGGAGATCCAACAAGTTTACGGTCTCCTCCGCGAGCACGGCGTAGAGGTCGTCGACGCAGAGTTCCTGCACGACACCCTTCACCATGAAGAAGAAGATGCTCAGCTCGTTGAGGAGGTCCTCGAGGGTGATCTTCGTACCCGCTATACTGGCGACCCTGTCCAGATGTACCTGGACGAGATCGGCAAGACACCCCTTCTCACCAAGTCTCAGGAAGTTTACCTCGCCAAGCGCGTCGAGAGAGACGACCGTAGAGCCAAGGCTCACCTGACCCGTGCCAACTTGAGGCTCGTCGTCTCCATCGCCAAGAAATACGCCGGCCGCGGCGTCTCGCTTTTGGATCTGATCCAGGAGGGCAACATCGGGCTCATGCGGGCAGTCGAGAAGTTTGACTACCGCAAGGGGTACAAGTTCTCTACATACGCGACCTGGTGGATCCGGCAGGCCGTTACCCGCGCCATTGCCGACAAGGGGCGCACCATCCGCGTCCCGGTGCACATGGTCGAGAAGATCAACAAATACTACCGGGTACACCGGAGCCTGGCCGCCGATCTGAACCGCGATCCCGAAGACGCCGAGGTCGCCCGCGTGATGGAGGTAGAGGTGCAAGAGATCGTGCGCATCCGCCGCGTGAGCCGGCGTTCCATCTCCCTGGAGATCCCTGTCGGCGAGGATCACTCTTCAGAGCTCGGCGACTTTATAGCCGATGAGGACTCAGAGACCCCACACGACCTGGCCAAGACCTCCCTCCTCAAGAGCCGGATGCAAGAAGCACTGGACAGCCTCCCCGAACGCGAACGCATGGTCCTCGAGTACCGCTTCGGCCTCACTGGCGGTCAACCTAAAACCCTCGAAGAGGTCGGCGAGCGTTTCGACGTCACCAGGGAGCGCATCCGCCAGATACAACTCACCGCCCTCGCTAAGATAAAGAGCAGCCCCCACGCCGCAAGCCTGCGTGACCTGCTGGACTAGCTTCCGCCTCCCCAGTCATGGGCTTATAATCTGTCGTCAACAGACGACCTACTCTACTAGCTCTACAAGTTCCTTATCTTTTGTATCAGGGCGGTGGTTGAATACCCGGGTTCAAAGGGCAGTATCCTCACCTCAGCCCCAATCTCCGTGGCGACCTGTGCCTCTGGCAGGTCTTGGATGCGATAATCGCCCCCTTTGACATACACGGCGGGCTTCAGCTCGCGTAGAAGGCGTTCGCATGTATCTTCACCGAAGATAACGACCGCATCAACGAATTCGAGAGCCGACAGAATAATGGCTCGATCCGCTTCGGAAACGATGGGCCGGAGCGGACCCTTGAGTTTGCTAACCGAAGCATCTGAGTTGAGGCCCACGACGAGCGCGTCGCCCAAAGCACTCGCCTCCCGAAGGTAGGAAATGTGTCCCGGATGGAGAAGATCGAAGCAGCCGTTGGTAAAAACCACGCGCTTCCCCACCTCGCGCGTCTCGATTATCCAAGGTGGTACCCCATAGACGGGATCGTCAGGTGCTAAGACTACACGCCTCCCCAACCGACAGGGTTTTCACTAACGGCTCTGCTCCCCGCTCTCGCCTCCCCGGTCTTCTTCGTCTTCGGCGCTGTTCTGGTTTGTCGAGCCAGCTCTGCCTAAAACGCTAATCAGGATCGGGATCGCGATGATAGCCACCACTACCAGCGCGATCAGCGCCGCTATCATGATGCTCAAGGTGAACTCTCCTTACCTCTATAGGTGTTGTCGGATTCTGTCCGGTAACACCTATATTACCAAAAGGGTCGCGGACGGCTTCTTACCGGCTGTGTACCTGGGTACCCGACCCTCCCAGATCCAACTCGCCCCGCTCTACTCTCCTGGCGAAGTTTTCTAGATCTTCGCGTACCTCGCGCTCGGGGTTCGAGATGGTGCCGGCGACAACCTCCCCGAGCCTACCTCCGGGTGGGTCGGTATAGTTCGTTATGACGTCTATGCGCGTGCGACCCTGAGCAACCTCCTCAAAGCGCACCTGTCCGGAGGTCTCTATGTCGCCCTCGACGCTTTGCCACGCAATACCACGTTCAGGGCTCATTTCGGTGGTTCTGGCGTCGTACTCGACGGTCCTGCCGAGAGGCCCCTTTATCGCCAATGGCTAGTGTCGCCAGCCACGCTGACCTCCTCGACGTTCTGCATGATCTCGGGGAAGTTCTCCAGGTTAGACCAATACGTAAAGACGTCTTACAGCGGTGCCTGAACCTCTATGCTCTCGTGTATGCGTTGAGCAATAGCCTATCTTTCTCCTGGTTTGCGCTATTTGCTCACCCGGCGCCGAGCGTACCCGAAATAGAGGAAGATTTAAACCTGATCCGTCCGCCCTTACAACCCTATTCAAACGCCCCAAACAGCGAAAACAATATGGTCCAAAACCCGCAAAAGCGGCTTCGGAGCCTGTGCTTCCAGGTAGCGGGTGGGCTCCACTGCGCGGCAATCAGAGCTGTCCACTCCACTCTCCAGGCCATAGCCCCAAGCGTGAACCCATGGCCCCTCTTACGATGCCCCATTTCTGTCACAGAATTCCCAAAGCAATCCCACTCACGACGCCGTAGGCCAGGTGTGCGTTCGCGATCAGGACACCCCGGGCCTTTAGCAAACGTTCATGCAGAGTATGCCTAGCTGTTCTACTCTCTCGACGAGCTGCTTAGGGGTGGTCGTTCCCACCCGAACCCAGCCATAACCTTATCCGGTCAGCACCAACGTACCATCGGCTCCCCAGAGTGTCCCATAAAAGGCCCGACGCCTCAGACTCATCAGGTCTCCTCCTCCGGCAGGATAGGTCACTCTTTCTCCTGCAGCACCTCGAAGGCACGCTTGAGCTGGGCATCTTGATCGAAAATCTCCTCCTTAGAAAGGCTTTTGACCTCGTCTGGAGCGCGCGGCTTCTGATCCTTATCTAGCTGGGCATCTACGTCCGGCGTGATGCCGGACCCCCGGATAGAGTCTCCGTTCGGGGTCAACCATTCGGCGACACCAAGCAGTATAGCCGAGCCGTCCTCGAGAGGATACTCTTTGAGAACGGTACCTGTGCCGAAGGTCTTCTCACCAACAACACGAGCACGGTCGTTGTCTTTAAGCGCCCCGGCCAAGATTTCAGCACTCGAGGCCGATTCCTCGTTCACCAAAACCACTAGAGGAGCGTCCAAAGGCTTGTTGCCGCTGGGGACGGTAGCTTCTTCTTCTTTGCCATCAGCGTCTTTTCGAGTATAGATCTTGCTCCGGGCTGGAAGGAACAGCGCAGCCACCTCCTCGGCTTGTTCTACCAATCCACCTGAGTTATCCCGGAGGTCAAGCACAAATCCCTTCGCTCCAGCCTTCTGAGCTTCGGAGACGGCCTTGCTAAGCTTAGCAGCGCTATTCTCCGAAAACGAGGCGAGTCGGAGGTGGACCATGTCCGTGCCGGGGATAAGGTTCCAGGAAGCGGCCGGCGTCTCCAGCTCCGCACGTTCGACCGAGAACTTGCGCTCCTCCTCATCCCGGAGCACGGTCAGCTCCACCCAGGTCCCTTCGGAGCCTCTAACCTTCTCGGAGATCTCTCTACCGTCCTCCCCTCGCACGCTCTCGCCATCTATGGCGACCAGGACGTCTCCGGACTTGATCCCTGCTTCCTCAGCGGGCGAGCCGTCGATGGTACTTACGACGACAGCCTTGTCGTCCTTATCCTCAAGCCGGATTCCGATCCCAACATACTTACTGGAGAGTACCTCGCGGTTCTGCTCGCTCTCTTCCGGAGTGAGAAAACGCGAGTGCCCCCCATCGTCCAGAGAACCGAGCATCCCTTTTATGGCGCTGTAGGTCTGCTTTTTGGGGTCGACATCCTGTCGACCGATATAATTCTCTTTAACTAGATCCAAAGCCTTCGCGTACAGGTCTACGCTCTCCTTATCCTCGGCGGAGATGCCCGCTGGGCTCTGAGAGAGCCCGTACATATACGCTGCGAGCACGAGCACGAGCACCCCGAGAAGGAAGGCTATCCTCCGCACCAGCGTGCGGCGCCAGTTTATCTTGGACGCGGTGTCCTTCCACACAGATGTGATTCTACTATCTCCGGTTTACCGCTTATCGGCATCCAGGCGTCACAGTCCCGACCTTTCGTCTGCATTGCTGCAGACGTGCGAACGAAAGTTCCGCGATGCTCAGGAGAGGTCCGAGTTTTTCGAGTTCCCAGTCGGGTATAAACATCCTCATCAGAGGAAAGCTAAAGGAGAAAATCGTGAAGGTTGTTGCGGTTCTGTACCCCGGCAAAGGCCATAAAGTAGAGTATGGAGATTGGGAAGGGCAGCCTATACCGGGCAGCGATGAAGGTGAACTCGACCTACGGGAGTGGATCGAGGACCAAGGCCACGAATACGTCGTGACCACAGCCAGGGAGGGCGACGAACTCTACCAGCATTTGCAAGACGCTGAAGTCTTGATCACCACGCCTTTCTGGCCCGTGTACGTCACCTCAGAGGTGATGGACCAGGCACCCAACCTTCGCGCCGTCTTCGTAGCCGGCGTCGGCTCCGACCACATAGATCTGGCGGAGGCAGCGAACCGGAACATCCTGGTCGCCGAGCAGACCGGTAGCAACGTGGTGAGCGTCGCCGAGCATGCGGTGATGTGCATCCTAAACTTGCTGCGCAACTTCGTCCCCTCGTATAAGCAAGTGGTCGATGGCGAGTGGGACATCGCCGCGCTCGCCAAGAGGGCTTACGACCTCGAAGGCAAGACCGTCGGAATCTTTGGGGCGGGTCAGATCGGGCAGCTGATCGCCTCGCGTCTGAAGCCTTTCGACGTCAAGATGCTCTATTACAAGCGTACGCCTTTGAGCATCGCTGAGGAGGAAAACTTCGGCTTCCGCTACTCGTACTTCGACGATATGCTCGACCACTGCGACATCATCATCATCGCCGCCCCTCAAACGCCGGAGACTAAGGGGGCGTTCAACCGTGACTCGCTCTCCAGAATGAAGAGAGGCGCCTGGATAGTCAACATAGCCCGCGGTGGAATCGTCGACCGCGACGCTCTCGTCGAGGCTTTGGAGGATGGGCATATTGCCGGGTACGCGGGCGATGTGTGGGATCCCGAGCCCGCGCCCCCCGATCATCCGTGGCGGACCATGCCAAATCATATGATGACGCCGCACACCGCCGGTACGACGCTGGATGCGCAGCAGACCTACATTGACGGTACCCGCCGCTGCCTCGAGGCCTTCTTCAACGGAGAACCGGTAGAGGACATCCGTGTTATCGTCGAGGACGGCGAGATCGTGAGCGGCACCTACAGCGCCGTCCAGGAAGCATAAGCTTTGCTCAGGCCTGGTATCCGGAAGCAAACTGGATCAACGGTGTTCGTACCCAGGGTACGAACACCGTTTCATATAAGACGGCCCCACAAAGGAGAAGTCGCATTACTGCGACTTCTCCGACAATGCGCAAGTTTGCACCCCCTTACGTGCAATGCGGCGAGAACAGAACCACAACGCGGTGCACGCGGTCATTGCCACCAGCTCGGTTGCCTTGGTCGACAATCCCACGAGATCCACCTCCTCCACAACCCCAGCACCTGGCAGGGGCACGAGTCGAAACACCCCCCAGAGTACTATCAGCGTGAGGGCAACCCCTGCTCCGGCTATGTACACCGGCCGCGAGGGCCACGCTAGGATGGCAGCCGCGGTGGTCGCTGCGACTATACTTGCGGCGGCGAAAAAGACCCCGTAGTTGTATGCCTCCTCGAAATGCTCAGGAGCAAGGCCTGCGTGTAACGCCGCGCTAGCGAGTAGCCCGCCAACCGCCGCCATCCTCCAGGAGGCTGGCGGGGCGAAGGACCCGGCAAGCCTGGTCCCCGTTAGCCGGCGGCGGAGGGCATCGAGACAGAGCCAGGCCATCGCGAAGATAGCTAGGGGCAGTAGAGCCAAACGCCCCGCGCCCGGAAGATCCTCGGAGAAATAAGCATGCTTAGTGTGTTCATCGTGGGAGGTATCTTCACCAAAGTTAGGTTCGCCCTCCACCGGAGAAAGCCCTTTACGCTGGAGCAGGGCCTGCATTCCGCGGATCTCTTCCTGCTGGGAGGCTATGATCTTCTGGGCGAGACGCTGCACCTCGGGCCGGTCGCTACGCTCCAGTATGGCCTCGGCCATCACTACCGCGGCCTGGTGATGAGGGATCATTAGCCTCAGAAACTGCTCATCGGCCTCCTCGGGCGAGGCCTGCTGCAGGCGGGCCAGATCCTCGGGCGTGGCCATACCGGGCATCGTCCCGGTGCTCGGATGTCCCATCCACGCCATCGCCGATCCTGTTGCTCCGCCGGCCGCCGGAAGGCCCCATACATCGAGCCAGCCCCGCATCTGGCCGATCTCGGCCTGCTGGGTAAGGACGACATCGGTCGCTAGGACACGTATTTCTTCGCTATTGGTGCGTTTCCGCACGGTCTCAGCCATCTGCACGGCCTGGGCATGGTGGACCATCATGTCGCGGGCAAAGCCGGCCTCCGGCGAGGCCTCATCAGGCGACCTGGGGATAAGAAGCGATGTTAGCGATACGGCACCCACAACGATCGCCGCAAGAGCCAGCAAAACGGGGGGTTCGCCCAGGCGTCTGGACGGTAGATGGCCCTTAGAAGCCAGTCCGATTCCCGAATGCAAAGTGCCCCGGTTCCATCACCGCGGCCCCCGACGGCGGCTCGATACGCCAGTGTCTCGCGCCATGGCAACCAATTCTATCAGCCGATCCCGATACGGTCCCCTTGTTGCGAGACTAACACCCCTACGGGCCGCCCAGCGTCGTACAGCTTCCTATCGCGCTCAGCCTCTCATGGAGCTTGTCGTCTCTACGACCTCCACAAGAATTTCCAGTTGAAGGTCTGGTTGCCGGAAAACAGTCGAACCCGTAGAATCCTGTTTCATAAACGAGATGGTAATGGAAAGGATCACCATGGCTCATCCCTGGCACGACATTCCCATTGGAGAAGAAGCTCCCAATGAGTTCAACGTCGTGATCGAAGTCCCGAAGGGCTCTAAGGTCAAATACGAGCTCGCAAAGGATACTGGTCTACTGAAGGTAGACCGGATTTTGTACTCCTCTGTGGTTTACCCGGAGAACTACGGTTTCATACCCCAAACGTTGGCCGACGACGACGACCCACTGGACGTCATAGTACTGATGCAGGAACCTGTTCAACCTATGAGCATCTTAGAGGTACGCCCTATCGGTATGCTGCCGATGGTTGATGAAGGTGAAAGGGACGAAAACATCATCTGTGTCTATGTGGAGGATCCAGTCTATAATACCTATAGCCATGTCAACGAGTTCCCCAACCACCTGTGGGATGAGATTAAACAGTTTTTTGCAGAGTATAAGAAACTAGAGAAAAAAGAGGTAGAGGTATACGACATCACCGGTCCTGAGGATGCTATCGAGTACGTCCAGCACTCTATAGATCTTTACAAAAGGGAGTTTTCTTCAGAAAGCTAAACGGTCCATTACGGATTCGCCCAATGGTCCATACTGTCGGCAGGGCAACCCAGACGCTTTCGCAGACGGTTCGTCTCCACAGGAGGTCCCTAAGATAACCGAACTCGCGAGCAAAACGTGCGTGCCGTGCAGAGGCGGAACACCGCCTCTCAAGGAAGAGGAGCTCGTCCCACTCAGACGACAGGTCCCCGAATGGGAGATCGTCGAGGAGCACCACCTGAGAAGGGTTTTCCGGTTCAAGAACTTCCGGGAGGCTTTGGATTTCGTTAACAAAGTGGGCGCGCTCGCTGAGGAGCAGGGGCATCACCCCGACATCTGTTTCGGCTGGGGCAAGGTCGAGGTTACGGTCTGGACGCACAAAATAAACGGTCTAACCGAGAGCGACTTCATCTTCGCAGCCAAGGTCGACACGATCTAGACGCTACCGTCTGGAGGCCCTCCGGTGGTTTCGATCAGCTCGGAGTGGGCAAAAAGAGGGTACGTGACGGTTCGTAAAGCGGATACGGGAGGAACCCATGGCGGAGACGGAAGAGCGTGCCGAGCAGGCAATCCAGGTCCGGCAGGTTACGGATTACCAGGCGTCATGGACTGAGGAGGAGCCCTGGGGGGATGGAAGTTTCACTTTCCAACTGATCCTTGACGATGGAGCCGACTTGTACGTCTTGCAGCCGACGGTGGGTGACGCCAAGGTGATTAGAAAGTTGTTGGATAATAGCGAAGCCCTTACCTTCGACCTGGAGCGCAGGGCCCTTATATTCAGCAACATTCCTCTAGGTTCTAAATAACCGAGCACGACCTCCCTATAGAACACACCAAGGCGGGGTGCAAAGTCCCGCTCCTATTGTGCGATCACGCAAAGGAGTAGGTAGTAATCCGTATCCCGATATAGCGTACCGGTCTTCATCAGGCACAGTCGGCCTTGCGAAAACGAATCCCTCTGCTATTGGTGGGCCTCAGGCGTTTATAAAGGTACCGAACGGGTACAAGCAACCACGTTAATACCACGAAGAAACGGGAGGTGCTTCGGTGGCGGAGCCGGAAGAGCGTACGGAGGAGGCAATTAAGGTCCGGCAAGTTACGCAAGTTCATTCCAACTGGAACGAAGAAGAACGTGGACAGCCCGGCAAGTTCTCTTTCCAGTTGATCCTCGACAACGGAGCAGAGGAGTACGTCCTCCGTCCAACCAACGAGGACGCCGACGTGCTCACGGA
>JAFAPF010000315.1 GCA_019247245.1 Rubrobacter sp.
GTCACTGTACTATTCCTCCTCTCCCTAAGGGGGCTAAGGTTCCCCCTGTTGGCTATTTCTGCCCGAGAACCTTTCCCATCTTACGCTGCTCGCCGGCGCCTTTCCCGCACATCGTAGCTTGCACTGCTACTCTGAGCGGTTTCTATCATGAGCCTCGTATTTCGGTCAATCGCTGTGTTCGACGAGACCGAACGAGCAGGTGCAGAGATAGAGCCACCGATGGTACATTAGAGACGGGAAAACGACCGAGGGCTAGATGGGAGGTAATCGGAACATGGCTGAGCCACGAGTAGAAGTCGACCAAGAGATGTGTATAGGCTCGAGCAACTGCGTAGAAGTGGCCAAGGGTGCTTTCAAGCTGAACGATGAAGATAAGGCGGAGGTAGACGACCCTACGGCGGTGAGCATAGAGGACCTGCGAAAAGCCCAGGAGCAGTGTCCGGTCGCCGCCATCCTAGTCGAGGAGCCAGAAGAGTCCGACGAGTAATACTTGGCTCGCCGGAGTACGCGGTGCTCCGCGAGGTCGAGCCAAGGCGTGTCTGACGGTTCGTGAGGCCAACCAGGCCATCGGTGCGGTGATGACCGCCGGAAGCATGAAATTCTCGGGGCAACGGCGTATGGGTTGATGCTGCGATGCGCTCGTACCGACACACCGTCAGTGCGAGTATCCCTGCTTACTCGGACTCGGAAACGATGTCTTTGCGTTCCCGCTCCGAGCCCAGCTTGTACACCCGCTCGGCGTTCTCGTGCAGGATCAGCTCCACGGTCGCGGGATCTAGGCCGAGCTCGAAGAGGGCGAGGGCGTTCTTCTTGAGCCCCGGCACCCCGGGCCAGTCGGTGCCGAAGATCATCTTTTGAGCCAGGCGCTCGAAACCGTGCTTTTCGTAGTACTCAGGCAGCTTTTGGGGAGGGAGGCCGGAGATCTCGATCCATACGTTCTCCCGCATCATGGTCATAAAGCCCGCTTCGTCGTACCACCAGCCGCGCCCTCCGTGGGCCAGGATGACCGTGAGGTCGGGGAAGTCTCGGATCACGTCCTCCAGCAGCGCCGGGTCCGCGTAACGGTTGGTGGACCCCAGGAACGTGCTGGTGCCGCAGTGGACCACCACCGGTAGCCCGTGCTGCTGGCAGAGCCAGTAGGCCGGGTACAGCGCCGGATCGTTAGGCGAAAAACCACCATGCACGGGATGCAGCTTCAGGCCGACCGCGCCCAGCTCCATCTGGCGCTCCAGCTCCTCGGGCAGGGGATGGTGGTAGTGGGGGTTGAGGGCGGCCATTATCCGGAAACGCTTGGGGTTGTACTCGGTGATGGGCAGCAGGTCTTCGATGGGCTGTATGCCCGTCGCCTTCGGGCTGTACTCGCATAGGAGGATAGCCACGTCTACCCCTTCTCCCTCCATGTATTCGTCGAGGCGCTCGGGGACCAGGGTGCCCTCCTCGTCGTACAGGTCGGAGAGGGGGACGTCCTCCCCGAAGCTCTCGGCCCATTCTATCCAGGAGTTTTTCAGCGTGGGGCGGCGTGCCGCGTGCACGTGCGCGTCGATGACCTGTATTCCCTTCAACAATGCTCTGGTGCCCTCCCTCGAAATTCGCTTACCGGCGCAGCCGTGCCGCGTCCTCTCCCGATCGCACGGTCAAGCCGTCTGAGCGGCGTCACCGGCTCCGGGCGCCCTGCCGGCCTCCAGCAGCAAGACCTCAGCCTCGGCGTCCTCGGACAGGCGAGCGGCAACGGCGCAGCCTGCTGAGCTCGCGCCCACTACGATGTAGTCGTACTCGTTCATCGAATCCTCCTTCGTTGTTCCGAAGGCTCCCGTTACCACCGATCTTCTTACTGCTGGTTCTCCATGTACCGGAGCCGGAGCTCCTGGTACTCGCGCGCGGCCGACTCTACCCACTCCGACGAGCTCCCGTCGAGCTCTTTCTTGGCCTCCGCGGGTGCCCCCGCCGCCACGACTTCGGGTGGTATCTCATCGTCTTCACTCACCACGCTCCCCGCGGCCAGCATAACGCGCTGTCCTATGTGAGCCCGGTTGAGGACGATGCTTCCCATGCCGATGATCGCCCCCTCCTCGATGGTGCACCCCTCCAGCAAGCAGAGGTGCCCGACGGTGACGTTCTGGCCGATTATCGTCGGCAGATCCTCGTTGGTGTGCACTACACAGTTGTCCTGGATGCTGCTGCCCGCCCCCACGACTATCTGGTTGAAGTCGCCCCTCAGCACGGCGCCGAACCAGACGCTGGCGCCTTTTTCGACGACCACATCCCCGATCAGCACCGCGGTCGGCGCCACGAAGGCATCGTCAGCGACCTGGGGCTCTTTGCCGTCGAAAGAAAGAAAGTTTTCCATCGATCACCTGCTCTCGACTAAGGGGGCGCGTCGCTTGGCCCGCACGCCTTCTTTGCGAGCGGGCGGCACCCCGGTCTTCTCCACGACGGTCCCCGGGGTCAACGTGGCCGGTTCCTAAGGCCGGGCGGGGTTTCAAGCCCCGCCTTGCTTACCCAAAAGGGCGCATACCGTCTCGACGGTCGGCCCTGGGGTTCGTCCTTTTGCTGGAGCGGTTCCTCCTCCTCTTCTTGCCGGAATATTTGACTCCCCGACTCCGCCCCGCGCAGCTTCTTACGCCGTACCTGTCCGCTCATTGCTACTCGTCTGGGTCCGGTGCTTCCCCCGTGTCCGGCGCCTCCCCCGACTCCGCCTCGCGCAGCTTTTTGCGCTGTACCTTGCCCATGGGATTCTTAGGCAACTCTTTGACGAACTCTATCATCTGCGGTTGTTCGTAGCCCTTGAGCTTCTCCTCGGACAACCCTTGGAGCTCCTCGATCAGGTCCTCCGAGCCCTCGTACCCTTCGTGCAAGACGACGTAGGCCTTCACCTGGCCCAGCCCATTAACCTCGACTCCGACCGCCGCCGACTCCGAGACCGCCTCGTGCTCGTTAAGGGTCTCCTCCACGTTCAATGGCGACACCCAGAGGCCCTTGACCTTGATCATGTCGTCCGCGCGCCCCTCGTACCAGTAGAACCCATCCTCGTCCAGCCGGTAGAAGTCACCGACGTCCAGCCACTCCCCCTTTATGACCTCCTTTGTCTCCTCGTGGTTGCGCCAGTAGTACGCCAAGGCGGAATCGCCCTTGACCTGGAGCTGCCCCGCGTTCCCGGCCTCCAGCTCGTGGCCCTCCTCCTCGTCGAGGATCCTGAGCTCGTAACCGGGCACGGGTTTGCCGCTTGCTCCGGGCTTGACCTCATCTGGGAAATTGGAGACGAAAATGTGCAGCATCTCGGTTGTCCCGATCCCGTCCAGGATGGTCAGGCCGAACTTCTCTTTCCAGCGGTGCCAGATGTCGGCGGCTAACGGCTCCGATGCCGAGACGCACAACCGAATGGAGGAATGATCGTAATCCTCGGCTCCCTCGTAGCCGAGGATCGAGTTGTAGAGGGCGGGCACGCAGAAGAACAGGGTCGGCCCGTATCGCTGGATGGTCTCGAGGACCGCCTCGGGGGTCGGCCTGTCGGGCAAGAGGATGCTGGAGGCCCCCGCCCAGTAAGGGAAAGAGACGCCCCCGCCGAACCCGTAGGCGTGGAAGAGCTTGGTGGTCGAGAACGTGATGTCGGATTCGTCAACCTCCAGCAAGTGGCGCGCGTAGGTCTCGCACGTGTAATCTATGTCGTGGTGAAGGTGGACCACCCCCTTGGGGTTGCCGGTGGTGCCCGAGCTGTAGAGCCAGAAAGCCGCGTCGTCCTTGTGGGTAGTAACCGGATCGAGCTCATCCTCCCCCCACTCCAGCAAGTCTTCGAGGGTGCGCGCCCCTTCCTCTTGCCCGTCGTTGGTCAGGATGAGCTCCACCGGCTCCTGGAGGCCATCCAACGCGTCCCGGACCTTCTCGTGGTGCTCCCCGTCGACGACCACGGTCCGGGCGAGGCTGTCCTCGACGAAGTAGCGGTAGTCGTCGGCCCCGAGCATGGTGTTCACCGGGACAGGGATGGCGCCGATGCGCATCGTGCCGAAGAAGGCCACGGGGAAGGAAGGGGTGTCGTTGAGCACGAGCAGGACCCTATTTTCCCGCCCCACCCTCAGCTCTTTGAGGGCGTGGCCGAACCGGTTGATGCGGCGGGCGAGCTCTCCGTAGGAGGCCTGCTCGTCACCGCAGAAGATGGCCACCTTGTCCTCTCGCCCGGCCTCCAGGTTCCTGTCGACGATAACGCTGGCGTTGTGCCATTCAGGTAACGTGATCATGATCCTCAGTCCTCCTTAGCGTTTGGCTATGACCGACTTCGCCTCTACGTCTTAGTCAAACGCCTCTATCCCATGCTCCCCTAACATACGAACAGCCTATTTCAACTAGTATTGTTATGCCGTGTGCATGCCCGGTCAACCAAAGTGTTCGGTTCTACCGAACGCTAACCTTGTAGCGGGATCGGCGGGACCATATCATAGGCTTAGAGTCCAATTTCTTGGTGGCGAGAGACGGGGAGGTAAAGCCGTCATGGCGGTCGCGCACGTAGGGCACGCGGAGATAAGGGTGACGGATCTTGCGAGGTCGCAGTGGTTCTTTACGGAGATTCTCGGCCTCTACGTCACCGAAGAGAACGACGAGCGCGTTTACTTACGGGCCTGGCAGGACTGGGACCACCACACGCTCATTTTGAAGAAGTCCGACCACACAGGCGTGGAGCACTTCGGCTGGCGGGTCGAGAAGCCCGAGGACATGGGAACCTACGAGAAGCGGCTCAAGGAGCTCGGGATCGACTATCATTGGATCGAGGGTGGCGAAG
>JAFAPF010000388.1 GCA_019247245.1 Rubrobacter sp.
CGGACTCTTCGCTCATCTCGCTGCCACCCTGCATCATACGTCGACCGTGGTGGGTCAACTTGAGGAGATCCTCCCGCCTGCGCTCCCGGCACCGGAGATAGTCGGCTCGCGCCTGCTCTTCATCCGGGGCCGGGCATCCGGGACGGAGGCCGTCTGTCGAACGGACGGGTCGGTGGACGAGCTCTCCGGCGATTGCCGCTTCTACGCCTCTGAGGAAGCAGCGGTGCGGGGGGTAGAGAACGGTATGGTCGAACCCTCGGACCTACTTGTCGTGGCTGGCTGCGGCCCACGCGGAGGTCCGGGCCTCCTCCGGCTTGACCGCCTGGCGCAAGCCCTCGCCGATGCCGGGTTGGACGTTCCGGTCCTGACTGATGGACTCCCTCCTGAGAACGTTTCAGGCCTTTGGGCCTCCCTGGTGACGCCGGAAGCCGCAGCGAGCGGCATCATCGGTCGTCTGTGCGATGGAGATCACTTACAGCTAGATCTTACAGAGGGCTTGATCCGTACCACCCTCAAGGCCACGGAGCTCGACCGCAGGAAGCCCTTTGGAGTCCCCCATTATCCCAGCTTCGGTTACGCTGCTCGTTACGCGCGCTCTGCCTCTTCCGCTCTAGAAGGGGCTGGGTTCGGCTAACGGTCTCTCTTTTTGCAGATAATTGGCTTATCCGAGGACAGCATCATGAGATGCCTACCAGCATATCCGCAAAACTATCTGCAAGCAACAACTTGTAAAACCTCTGCCCCATTATGTAGCCATCGTGAGTGATTGTGTCTAAAATATACGCTCCAGTTGTCGGCAGCACGAGAGGAAGCCTTAAGACAGATGATGAATAAGTATCGACTTATGTCGCCAGGACCCACCCCGATCCCGCCGGAGGTTTCGGCGGCGGGCGCGCTACCGATCATCCACCACCGCACGCCGGAGTTCGGCGAGGTGTTCACGCGCGTGAACGAGAACCTTAAAAGGGTCTTCCTTACGGAGAATGATATCTTCACGTACGCGGCGAGCGGAACGGGGGCTTTTGAGGGTGCGATCCAAAACCTCTTCTCGCCCGGTGATAAGGTGCTCGTCGTAAACAACGGCAATTTTGGGAACCGCTGGGTGAAGATGAGCCGCGCGTTCGGCCTGGAAGCCATCGAGCTCAAGTACGACTGGGGTGTCAAGGCGGACAACGACGAGATCGCCGACACGCTCGCGCGGGAGCCTGGGATCAAGGCCGCCGTGTGTGTACTCTCCGAGACCTCCACCGGCACGGTGAACGACATCGAGGGTTTCGCCCGCGCCACCGAGGATGTGGTTACCATCATAGACGCGGTTTCCGGAATCGGAGCCTGCCCCCTACGGACAGACGAGTGGGGCGTTGATGTGGTGGTAGCTGGTTCCCAGAAGGCGCTGATGACGCCTCCGGGGTTAGGCTTCGTCAGCGTGAGCGAGAGGGCGATGCGGATGCATGAGGAGAGCCGGATGCCACGCTTCTACTTCGACTGGACAGCGGCGAAGAAGGCCTACGCCAAGACCCCACCCCAGACGCCATGGACACCTGCGGTGAGCATCATCATTCAGCTCGACATCGCGTTGCAGCAGCTCCTTGCTGAGGGCTTAGAAGAGGTCTTCCAGCGCCACATCCTTTTGGGCCGCGCCTCGCGCGCGGGGATAAAGGGTATGGGCCTCAAGCTTTTCGGGCCCGATGAGGATCTCAACTCGGCCGTCACGGCTGCTTGGGTACCGGATGGGATGGATAGTAAAGCGCTCGTACGCCTCATGTTCCGCGAGCATGGTATACAGGTCGCCGGTGGCCAGGGCCCGATGGAGGGAAGGATCTTCCGAATCGGTCACTGCGGCTACTTCGACTCCTACGACATCATCGCGACGATAGCCGCTGCCGAGCTGGCGCTGGAGTCCCTGGATTACCCGATAGAGCTTGGCAACGGCGTAGGGGCTGCTCAGAGGGTCTTCTCCAAGAGTGGGGTGACGGCTTGAAGGTTCTCATAACCGAAGCGCTCGCCGAGAGTGGGGTCAGGCTCCTCGAGAAGGAGTTCGAGGTCGACGTCATACTTGGTCTGAGTCCCGAGGAGCTTTTGGGGAAGATTGGTCTTTACGATGGCCTCATCATCCGGAGTGCGACGAGGGTAACGACCGAGGTCATCGAACGGGCTGAAAACCTCAAGGCCATAGGCCGAGCTGGTATCGGCGTAGATAACATAGACATAGAGGCGGCGACGAAGAGGGGTATTCTCGTCGCCAACGCTCCGGAGAGCAACACGGTGGCGGCAGGTGAGCACACTTTGGGCCTCATGCTCGCTGCGGCGCGGCACATCCCGGCCGCGGATAGCTCGCTGCGGCACGGCGAGTGGAAGCGGAGCGCCTTCAAGGGGGTCGAAGTCGCCGGGAAGACGATCGGGCTCATTGGCTTGGGACACGTGGGCTCTATCGTGGCGCGCGGCGCCTTGGGGATGAGGATGCGTGTACTCGCCTACGACCCGTACGTTTCAGAAGACCGGATGCGCGCCATGAACGTGATCCGTGCCGATAGCGTGGACGAGGTACTCGAGCACTCAGACTTTATCTCGCTACACGTACCGCGCACCCTGCAGACGACGGGTATGATCGACGAGGTCGCTCTGGAGAAGATGAAGCCCTCTGCGTACCTTATAAACGTAGCACGGGGCGGTATCGTCGATGAGACCGCCCTGTACAATACCCTCAAGGAGGGGAGGATCGCCGGGGCCGCTCTCGACGTGTACCAAGAGGAGCCGACGACAGACGCTCCGCTCTTCGCACTCCCGAACATCGTTGTTACCCCACATCTTGGGGCAAGTACGGTAGAGGCTCAGGACCGAGCAGGCGTCACTGCTGCTGAGCAAGTAGCTTCGGCATTGCGTGGCGAGGTACCCTTGAATGCTATAAACGCTCCCGTCCCGGTAGGCGAGGGAGCAGAGTTCGTGGCGTATTTCTCGGAGCTTTGCGAGACCTTGGGGAGGCTGCTCTACCAGCTCACTGACAGGCCCGGCAACGCTCTAAGGATCGAGTACCGGGGTGAGATCGCAGGCTACGATACCCGACTCTTGGATGTCTCCGCCCAGAAGGGCCTCCTGGCGCGTATGGTGCACGAGCCTTTGAACTTCGTGAACACACCGACGCTTGCCAAGGATCGGGGCTTGAGAGTCCAGAGCTCTCACACCTCGGAGAGTGCGGATTACACGAACCTCATCACGCTGAGCTTGAGCAGCGACCACGGAGAGAGCCTCGTAAGCGGTACCCTCCTCGGTCCCCGGATGCAGCCGCGAATCATCGAGGCTCTGGGTTTCACGGTCGACATCGTTCCCCAGGAGCACACGCTCTTTATCCGCAACGAGGACACGCCGGGTATGATCGGTAAGATCGGGACCGTCTTGGGCGAGCACGAGATCAACATCGGCAACATGGCTGTAGGGCGTGGAGCTCCTGGCTCCCGGGCCATGATGGCCATAACGGTCGACGAGCCCGTGCCTGACAAGGTTATCAGGGACCTGCTCGAGATCCCCGGATTCGCTGACGCCCGCACCGTGAGCCTGTAAGGGTAGAGGCGCCATGCCATCGAGCATCGAGGAAGTACTTTACCGCTACCGGCCCTACGGCTCGGTCTTCAAGCCTGGCGATAAAGCGCCTGTCTCTAGCACCTACATTTGCCAGCGGGGCACGATGCTGCCTCCAGTACGTGTCCAGCTCTCCAAGGGAGATGCGTTCCCGGAGGCTGAGGACCTCGGCGCTCATACTCGCTGGTACGAGACCAATATTCAGGCTTAGATCGTTGCGGATACGAGATTGAGATCACGAAGTAGCCGCTGGGCTCTTGGTGCGGTACCAGGCATCCGGAAGGTAAGTCGGGCTCCGAGGTACTGCGACTTGTGACCTCTGAAAGTGCTTGTAGAGTCGTTGCATGATCCATGCCGGTTCCTCCCAAAAGGTCAACCACCGCCGAGTGGATCCGACTCGACCAGCGCGTTGGTGGCCAGGTTTGTCGTCAGATCTTCGCGCTACTCTAGCAACTCGGTAGCGCCCCTCGTAGTCTCGAGGGCAAACCGGCGTGTGTCTGGGAGCGCCAGGCGCCGCGAGGTACGCCCCGAGGACCTCGACCGCCCGGCCCAGTTCGCGAAGTGCTTCGTATAGAGGCTCCGGGGCAGGATTGCCGGTGCGTACCACGTTCAGCGTGGCGCGGGCTAGTCCCCTTACGTGACGAACGGCAAGATCTATCTGTTCGGCCGCCGTGGCATAGAGTTCAAGATACCCGAGGGCCCGCCGCCTGGGCGGGGCGATCCGAACCGTCTCGCAATGGGCAGCGAGGGCTTCTTTTAAAGCCGATCACCTACGTATTCTAGCCTGTGGGGCTGAAGCTAGTACACAGCTCAGGATGTCCCTGTCTCCCGCCATCGCTGCCAGCTTACCGAAGGCGGGTGTATCTCGCGGTAAGTGCTTCACTCCACACGAGCTCCTTATAAGCGTCTGTTTAGAAGCTAGCCATTATCCTCTCCGATCGTCGACCCGCTCGACCATGGTATATTGCGACTCGACGTTCAGATCCTGTACGTACGCGACATCGATCGCGAGTTGCTAGTTCTTGAGTATCCTCTCGTAACGCCTCAGAGGTACTGTCGCCTGAGTGGTAGAAGGAGCTCCTGGTCGAAGGACGCGTCTGTCAGCTATATTCTTCAGCTACCCTCTTACTTTTCGGGGTCGTAGGCTAGGTTCGGAGCGAGCCACTTCTCGGCTTCTTCCAGGGTCATGCCTTTACGCTCAGCGTAGTCGGAGGCTTGATCTCGCCCTATCTCGGCGACGCCAAAGTAGCGGGAGTGTGGGTGGGAGAAGTAGAAGCCGCTTACAGCAGACGGCGGGTACATGGCATAGCTCTCGGTCAGCTTGATGCCGGAGTTCTTCTCCGCGTCCAGGAGGTCCCACAAGATCCCCTTCTCGGTATGCTCCGGGCAGGCCGGATAGCCGGGAGCCGGACGGATGCCGCGATACTCCTCCTTTATGAGGGCTTCGTTGCTCAGGTGCTCATCCGCTGCGTAGGCCCAGAACTCCTTGCGAACCCGCTTATGCATCAGCTCGGC
The DNA here is from genome assembly GCA_019247245.1 of Rubrobacter sp. Lineage (GTDB taxonomy): Bacteria > Actinomycetota > Rubrobacteria > Rubrobacterales > Rubrobacteraceae > Rubrobacter_F. The sequence goes on from JAFAPF010000388.1 coordinate 5,092, forward strand.
GAACGCCTCGGAGAGACGGTCGGCCAGGGCCTGTACCATGATAGCGTTGTAGTCGTCGTGTTCATCCCTAAAGCGCTGCGAAACTTCATCGGCGCCGAGCCCGGCGGTTACGGCAAAGAAGCCCATATAGTCTTCCAGCCCCGTTTCCTTCGGGGCGACGAAGTCCGCTAGAGAGCGGTTGGGACGCCCCGGCGGCTTGGCTCTCTGCTGGCGCAGGAAGTGGAACTCTTTCAATACTTCTTCGTGCGACTCATCAGTGTAGACCTCGATGTCGTCGTTCGGCAGGGCGTTGGCCGGGAAGAGACCGATGACCGCGCGGGCCTTAAGCCACTTCTCTGCAATGATGCGATCCAGTAGGGCCTGGGCGTCATCGAAGAGCTTGCGCGCCTCCGTACCCTTCTCTGGGTCGTCCATGATCTTGGGGTAGCTCCCCTTCATCTGCCAGGAGTGGAAGAAGAACGTCCAGTCTATGTAGTTACGGATCTCCTCTAGCGGATAATCGTCGAATGCCTTGACCCCGAGGACGTTCGGCTTAGGCGGGGTGTACCCTTCCCACTCTATCTTCGTCCTATTGGCCCGCGCTTTGCCGAGGGGAGAGAGCATGACGCTGGACCTGCGCCCGGCGTGCTTGGTGCGCACCTCTTCGTACTCGGCGGCGATTCGCTCGGCGTATCCTGTCCTGTGCCTCTCGCTCACCAGGTTCTGGACCACTCCTACGGCCCGCGATGCGTCCTTCACGTGGATGGTGGGTTGATCGTAGTTCGGTGCGATCTTGACTGCCGTGTGCGTCTGTGAGGTTGTTGCCCCGCCGATGAGCAGAGGAATAATGAAGCCCTCACGCTGCATCTCCTTGGCGTTATGTACCATCTCGTCTAAGGAAGGCGTGATTAAGCCGGAGAGCCCGATGATGTCCGCGTCTTTCCTCCTCGCGGTCTCCAGAATCTTGGCTGCTGGCACCATCACCCCAAGGTCTATCACCTCGAAGTTGTTGCATTGCAGGATCACACCAACGATGTTCTTCCCGATGTCATGCACGTCACCTTTCACGGTCGCCATCACGACCGTGCCCTTAGGTTTCGAAGTCTCAGTCTTCTCTTCCTCGATAAACGGCACGAGGTACGCGACGGCCCGCTTCATCACGCGCGCGCTCTTGACCACCTGTGGTAAGAACATCCTACCCGATCCGAAGAGGTCCCCGACCACGTCCATCCCCTCCATGAGGGGGCCTTCGATCACGTCTACCGGGCTATCGTATTGCTGGCGTGCTTCTTCGGTGTCCTCCACGACATACTCGGCGATGCCCTTCACGAGCGCATGCTCGAGGCGCTTCTCTACCGGCCACGTTCGCCACTCTTGGGCCTCCGTCTGCGTGTCGCCGTCTGCACGGTCTCGATACTTCTCGGCCAGCTCTAGCAAGCGCTCGGTGGCGTCGTCACGGCGGTTTAGGACCACGTCCTCGACGGCCTCGCGCAGTTCCTCATCTATCTCGTCGTAAACCGCTAACTGACCGGCGTTCACGATGCCCATCGTCAGACCAGCGCTTATAGCGTGGTAGAGGAAGACGGCATGGATCGCCTCGCGCACCGGATTGTTACCGCGGAACGAGAAGGAGACGTTCGAGATACCGCCCGAGGTCTTGGCGTGGGGAAGGGTGCGGGAGATTTCGCGCACCGCCTCGATGTAGTCTACACCGTAGTTGTTGTGCTCCTCGATGCCGGTGGCGATGGCGAAGACGTTGGGGTCGAAGATGATGTCCTCTAGTGGGAATCCCACTTCCTTGGTGAGGATGCGGTAGGCGCGGGTGCAGATCTCGACCTTCTGCTCCTTAGTATCCGCCTGTCCTTCCTCGTCGAAAGCCATCACGATCACGGCGGCGCCATACTTCTTCAGGAGCTTCGCCTGCCGGATGAACTCCTCCTCGCCCTCCTTCATACTGATGGAGTTGACGACCGGCTTGCCTTGTATACACTTGAGGCCTGCCTCGATGATAGACCACTTGGAGGAGTCGATCATTACGGGCACGCGCGAGATGTCCGGCTCGGAGGCGACGAGATTGAGGAAGTTGACCATCGCCTCCTCTCCCTCGAGCATCCCTTCATCCATGTTGACGTCTATCATCTGGGCACCGTTCTCCACCTGCTGCTGCGCCACCTCCAACGCTGTTTCGTAGTCACCTGAGAGGATCAAATCCTTAAAACGCTGCGAACCCGTAACGTTAGTGCGCTCGCCGACGTTAACGAACAGTGAGTCCGGCCCGATGTTGGTCGCTTCGAGTCCACTCAGACGCAGCTTGCGCGGGATCTCAGGCACCTCGCGTGGTGGATTGCCGGAGACGGCCTCGGCTATGGCTTTGATGTGCTCCGGCGTGGTGCCACAGCAGCCGCCGACGATGTTGAGCCAGCCGTTCTCAGCCCACTCTCCCATCTCGGCGGCCATGTGCTCGGGGGTCTCGTCGTACTCGCCGAACTCGTTGGGCAGCCCGGCGTTTGGGTAGGCACTCACGTGGGTGTCGGCGATACAGGAGAGCTCTTCGATGTACTGTCTAAGCTCCGACGATCCCAGGGCGCAATTGAGGCCGATGCTAATAGGCTCGGCGTGGCGCACGGAGTTCCAGAAAGCTTCCGTCACCTGGCCCGACAGCGTACGCCCGCTCGCGTCGGTGATGGTGCCTGAGATCATGATCGGGATATCTAGGTTCTCTTGTTCAAGGTACTCTGTGATGGCGAAGATCGCGGCCTTCGCGTTCAAGGTGTCGAAGATCGTCTCGATGAGCAACAGGTCCACCCCGCCGTCCACGAGCCCTTTAGCTGCCTCCTTGTATGCTTGCTTAAGTTCGTCGAAGGTGACGTTACGGAAGCTGGGGTTGTTAACGTCCGGGGAGAGAGAGGCCGTACGGTTGGTGGGGCCTAAAGCGCCCGCCACGAAGCGCGGCTTGTCCGGTGTCTTCTCTGTGTAGCCATCCGCCACTTCGCGGGCGATCCGCGCCGACTCGTAGTTCAGCTCGTAGACCAGATCTTCCATCCCGTAGTCTGCTTGGGAGATGGAGGTTGAGTTGAAGGTATTAGTCTCGAGTATGTCCGCGCCGACTTCTAGGACGGCCTCGTGAATGTCACGTATGATTTGGGGCTGGGTGATAGAGAGCAGGTCGTTGTTGCCCTTGAGCTCTCGAGGATAGTCCTTGAAGCGTCCTGCCCGGTAGTCTTCCTCTCTCAGTCCGTATCTCTGGATCATAGTCCCCATCGCGCAGTCCAGGATAATAATGCGCTGCTTTAATAAAGCCCGGAACTTCGATATCCGGGTCTCTCTCTCTTCGTTGAGTGTACGTTCGAGAACCATAAGCCCTTTCCTTTTCTACTTCCCAACTTCCAGCGTCATTAGACGATCGGTTCTATGACGTTTCTTCCCCTGAGAGGACATCAACGGTGTCACGCCCCTGCCTGGCTCCCTGGATGTTGATCTCGCGCACGTTCTCTCCCAGGTTTGTGAGTGGCAAGCTTGAGGCGATTGGCAAAGAAGGTTTTGGTTTCTATGACCCTTGCGCCGGCGCTCAGGTACTTTTCGTGTACGACTCGGACCGCCGAAGCAGGGGTGAGGTTGGTCCTGCTATAGGGCTCGCCGACACGGTCGGCGAGGAGCGTGCCCGAGGCGCCGTCTCTGACGAGTACACGCCCATCGGGCTTCTCCCTGGTGTCCAAAAACGTCTCTTTAGTACCCAGCAAAAATAAACCTCTCTAGCACATCCTACCCGAGAAAGAGGAGAGAGGTTAAGCCAATAACGTTCGCCGTGACTCATCTCTCGGAGTCTCCTCCGCGGGAGTTGGCACCCGCCGCGGTCCTCCAAGTAACCTTCGGACCACCGGTTGCCGCGGCTTCATAGGGCCCGTCCCTCCACCGCTCTCGATGAGCGCTGTCCGGGTAACCCCGGAGCAACTAGGCAATTACAACACGATTACGAGCATATTGCAATCACCTTATCGGCTCTGCCGCTACAGCTCACGCCACGATCTCCTCGGCATCCCACAGGCTCTCCGCGTGCCTCTGCCCCGTTCGCACGAGGGTGTGTTTGAGGTATACACTAGAGCTGGTGTCGGCACGGTGGTTAGCCCTAGACGCATAGTGTTAGAGCGCCTATACCACAACCCAAAGGCCCATCGGTTGTGTCGGATAACCCTAACGGAGGTCGTGTTCGTGAAAGAAGCCCAAGCGGGACAAGAGGTTCTAACGTAGACTGCTCAGGAGGCAAATAGAGACCGGTGAAGGAGGATACATAACAAGTAGAGAGCCGACGATACGTTGAGCGTAGAAGGGACCGAAGAACACCAGCGCCGGCCTCTGGTTGCTGGAAGTAGGAGGTATCGTATGGAAAGATCTACTGGCCAGAACCTAGATGAGCGCCCGTTCTCACGAACATCCGCGGTGGCAGGTATCGTCCTGATGGTGGGGCTCACAGCGGCGGGAGCACAGGTAGCTATACCGCTGCCCTTCACCCCCGTACCGTTGACCCTGCAGGTGCTAATGGTCGTGCTCTCGGGGCTCCTGCTTGG
>JAFAPF010000476.1 GCA_019247245.1 Rubrobacter sp.
CGGCGGACGCGGGCGTCCCACTCGTGGAGGTCTTCGAGCTTGCGGGCGTTCTGGAGAGAAAGCATCGGCACGTCATGGTGGACCTGTTCGAACTCTTCCAGAGGTTCAGCGCCCACCCTTTGCGTCGGGGAGTCGGCGGTGACAAGCTCAGGATGTTCGGCTTCGAAGGCTTCGAGTTCCTTATAGAGGGCATCGTACTCGCCGTCGCTGATCTCCGGGGCGTCTTCTGCGTAGTAGAGGCGGTTGTGGTGCCGGATCAGCTCCCTTAGCTCCACGATTCTGCCTCGCATGTCCAGCGCTTCGGCCACTGAAGCGATTATACGGTATTCGCATAATCCTCAAAGGAGCCTCTATGCGAAAGCTACCATTGTTCCTACCTATTTGGCTCCCCGTAGTGCGCATGCAGCACCCGGTCGAACTCACCGGAGGGGTCTTCTAGCGTGGGCGCGGACTCTATGACCTCCCTATTGTATGGCACCCAGACGCTCTCGTTCTCGGCGTCCACCTCGATCCTATCGGCCGGGATCGCATGCTCGTTCACTATTATGTACTTCAGAACGTCGCTCGGTGCGTCGTAGACGGTCTCTTCCACCTTTCCAACCCTGACGCCTGAGGCGTCTTGGAGCTCATAGCCCTCCATGGCCGTGTAAGGGTTGTCGGCTCGATGGTCAGCTTCTTCCATGCTTTGTCCTTCGGGTGGCGGGAGTACTTCTGCGTGCGTATGATAGCCGGACGTGAAGATTAGAACCAGCCGGGGAAGAAACGCTCGAATCCTTAGGGGGATCTCGCTCCTCTATCTCGGGGCCATAATTGTGGCGCTCTTGCTCGTGCATAGCGCATCGTACGGACCGGCTGTCTCCTACGTACCACTCTATCTAGTCTTATCCGTGATCTTCACCACGGCGGTGGCGCTCCTCTTGCTCCCTCCGCGCCAGTTCAACGAGGGTTTCTGTGTGGCCTTCTACGTTTTTTACGCCATCTTTTTGGCGGCGGCGGCGTTCTTTACCGGTGGCGTCTCGAGCGAGCTGTACGTGCTCTTTTTTCCGCTCGTCTTTGCCTCTGCGATGCACGGGTCATGGCGAATGGGCCTTTTGGCTCAGGGTGCGGTGTTGATTAGCTACTTTTCGGCGATGCTCCCGAACGTCCTAGGAGGTATCAAGGTTACGGGCGGATCGGTGCTGATCTTTTTCAGGCTTTTGGTCTTCGCGCTTACGGGCGCTTTCGCGCTCGCGACGGTCAAGGCCACCGCGAGCGCCGAAGAGGGTTACGCCCTAGACGAGGACGGTTCGGTGCTTTTGCAGAGGGTCTTGGAGGAAATCGAAGCACGCCGGGGGGCTCAGGTCGGGGTTATACTGGTAGATCCGGGTCGTCGGGTCGAGGATGTAAACCTCCTCATGGAGCGGGTAGGCGCCAGGATCGGGGAGCCGATCCTTCTCGGCGAGGGTGCGGTATTCGGGGTAGTCTTGAGCGGGGTGGACGACCGGACAATCGAGAGCGCTGCCCGGCGGGCTCTCGCAGCGGCGAGCTCTTTGGGGTCGCGGGAGACGCGGGCAGGGGCGGCGATCTACCCGCGCGATGCACGCTCGGCCGAAGACCTTCTGGTCGCTGCAGGAAGTGCGCTCGAGGCGGCCTTCGACCTCGAAAGCTCCAGCACCATCGTTCTCGCCGGCCGTGACATCACTGGCGCCGAACCTTCTTACCGGGCCGCCCCGTAGGAGCCGAGCCCTCAAAGGGCGATGATATAATCTCCGCGAAGCAAACCTAAAGACCCTGTGGGGGTGACGGCTTACAAATGGGAAGGTTAATAAGATCAATCCGCGGGTTCTTCGGCCGGTTCCTGACAGGGTTGGAGCAGCGCAACCCGGAGATCCTACTCGAAAACGCTGTCCAGGACGAGCTCAAGAACCTTAAGAGGCTCCATGTGGCGGCGGCGCGTACGATAGCCTACGAGAAGATGCTCACGCACGACGCCGCCGAGAAGCAGAAGCTCATCACTACCAAAGAGCGCCAGGCGCGAGAGCTCGTGGCTCGCGGACACCGGGAAGCGGCTATCGAAGTCGTCCAGCAGAAGCAGGAGGCGCAGGTGAGCTTGCAGGAGATCGAAGGCCGGCTCGACGAAGCCCGACGCAACTCCGAGGAGATAGAACAGGCGTTTCGGGAACAGGAGCGACGCTACAACGACATCGTACGCGAGCGGGCAGCGCTCCTGGAGGTGCACCAGCGCTCGAAGGCTCTGCGTGCTGCCAGCGAGGCCCGCGAGAGCGTCACCTTGGCAGACTCCTCCCGCGACCTCGAGAGGGCGCGGCAGACCATAAGGCAGGCCTCTTTAGAGGCCCAAGCCGTCGGCGAACTCGGCACGAGCGAGACGGAGCGTCAGATCGCTGCCGTCGAGGCGGACATCAAACGCTTGGACGCCGAGCGCGAGCTGGAGACTATGGAGACCCAGATGGGCCTCCGCCCTGCCGCTTCTTTAGAGGGGGGCTCGTTAGATGCCTCTTCGGAGGCATCTAACGAGCCCCCGATGGAGCGTGACCGCGCTGCCGGCGACAGGAGAGGGACGTAAGACCGTATGGCGAAAAGACGCGGGGGATTCTCCCGTAAACTGACACAGCTCATACCTTTCGGCACCATGGCTGGGTTTGGGGTACTCGCAGCATCGGGAGGAGAGTACTTCCTTGCTTTGCTGCTTGGTATCGGCGCGACCGTCGCGGGACGACGGCTCTTGGACCGGCGCAGGAGCGCACACAAGGAACTTATTCGTCAGGTGCGGGTCAACGCTGCGGAACTTGAGCGAGTGGCTCGGCAGGATTGGATCGCCGCCCCTCAGATGAAGCGGCTAGCAGCTCTCCAAGAGGGGCTTTTGGAGAGCTGGGAGCTCTTGCCTGAGGAGTACGGACCGCTCCTTCTGGAGGACCTGTACACGGTTGTGGATGAGGTCGAGGCATCGGCACAGCTGGCACGCCGTCGGTCGGCGTTAAGGCGCCATCTGGAGAGCGTGGATCGGCGAGCCATCACGGGGCGAATACAGGATCTCGAACGCGAGCTTGAGGAGCTCGAGGAAGATTCCGCTTTGCGGACGTCGTTCGAGGCAGCGCTGGAGGGGCGTCGCGGGGAACTTGTTGCCTACGACGAGATGCCGCGGGCGATAGGCATGATCAACGCTCAGCTCGAGGGCATCGAGAGCTTGCTAGGCAACCTACGCGGTGAGCTTCTCGCCCTCAATGCGAGCCCTACCGCTGTGGAATCCGGGCTCGTAGAGCTCAAGCAGCGCATCTCCTACTTCCGGCAGAGCCTTGACGAGGTGAAGCGCGGCGTGGACCGCCTGCCGGCTAACGTGTCCGACGAGCTTAACCTTCCCGGAGGGATAACGGCACGATGAGTTGGGGCTTCTTCTCCAGGATATTCGGGAGAAATCCTGACGAGACCAGGAGCTACTCGGCCGAAGAAGCCGGGACGGGTGACCCGGAAAAGCGTGAAGAAGAGCAGCAGTCTTCTTATGGCTTTAGCGTCGAACGGGCGGTTAGGATCATCGACCACTTGCCGCCGGACGTTTCCCGGGAGAGTGCGGTCCGCATCGTGAGCGGGACGCTTGATGCTGCCGGCATCAAGATCGAAGATCTCGAACGGTCTACCAGGGCGCGGGAGGCGAAGCTCAACTCCGAGATAGAGCTTGCCCGTAGCCGGCAGCATGATCTCCGGGAGAGAACCGAGGATGTCGTTCGCTCCCTACAGGAGGAGATAATGAAGGCGCGCGAGGCCCGCGACGCTGGCATAGCTGAGGAGGAAGAGAAGGTCTCTGTCGCCATCTCGGGCCTGAAAGAGATGAAAAGGCTACGCACCTTCTTCGGATTTCCTGAGACAGAGGTAGAAAAGACCACCGATCCAGTGGCTTACCCGACCGGCGACGAGACGCAGGACCTTAATGCAATAGACCTGGACAAGACGCAGGTAATGCAGCGTCCTCCTAGTTCTCTCGCCGATCCTAATGAGCGGTGAGTATCCCGCATCGTCTGGGGCGTCTCGCCCGGGGCTTTGTATCCAACCTGAGCGACGAATACCTTACAGAGACAATCCGTATCGGTCGTGAGCGCGGCGAGACCTTGAAAGATGCCTTCGAAGCTACCTGGCGGAGCGCCGAAGAGTGGCCCATCTCGGGGCGATGGGCTCGCGTCGCTTCTTCACCACGCTATGCACCGAAGAGATTCCCGCTGGATGTACTTGCTGCCTACGACCGACTCGGTTTGGGGGTCGGCAGCCCCCTGGTAGACGTCCGCAGGAAGCGCCGCGAGCTCGTCAGGCGCTGCCACCCGGACCGGTTCGTGGACCCCGAACAGAGAAGACGCGCCGAGAAGCTAACCGCAGAGATCAACGCCGCCCACGACCTGATAGAACGCTACCTGCTCCGCAGATAAGAGCTAACTTTCCAGCTCTCTCCGCAGATGATGGACGGTTCTCGAAGGTGGGGATGGGGGATGCCAGACTGCAAGGAGATGATCTTCACGGCTGTGGGGACTACTACGGCGGTGTACAGCTTCGTCGTGTCGCGCTGCGCTCTAGACAGGAGCGCGGCTAGCCCTACCGCCAAGACTACTAATAGATCCCCAATCAGATCCCCAATCTTCTGAACACATTACGGAGTATAAGAAGAAACCTGCGCGTCACGCGCACCTTCCCTTCGTGCGGGTAGAATAGGAGGGCATGGAGATCTCAGGGCTCATAGACGAGTTCGCCGCGCATCTGGCTGACGATCCGAACACGTCTCCGCGCACTGCGGAGTTCTACGAGGCGGACCTCAAAGAGTTCGCCCACTTTCTCGCTGGGAACAGTGTGATAAAGGTTGAGGACATCGGAATCGGCGGGGTTATGGGTTTCCGTAACCATCTGCTCGAAAGCAAGCGCAAACGCTTCACCGTCTACCGAAAGGATGCCGCCGTAAGGCGCTTCCTCGACTGGGTGCGTACCTCGACGTGTGCAAACCTAGATCTCGATCCCATAGAGCCCATGCATCAGCCTCTGGACCAGCATATAACGTTCCTCGAAGAGGAAGAAGTCGAGCAGCTTCTCTCCTTCCCCCAACACACCCTCCATTCTTTGCGTGACGCCACCATGATCCGGCTCATGCTCGACACCGGGGTGACGGTGGGGGAGATCCGGGGGCTCCTGAAAAGCGACCTCGACCTGGATGCCGCTCAAATACATCTGGGTGGTCCGGGGTCCCACCTCGCCCCGCGCGTTTGCCGCCTCTCCGAAGAGACGGTGAAGACCTTGCGTTGCTACCTTGAGCGGCGTACAGACGAAACCCCCGAGCTTATAATAGGCCGGGCCGCCCGTCCGGTGACGACCTCTAAATCGCTCCAGAACAGCCTCTGGAAGCGGTGCGATCAGGTGGGTCTGCCTCACATCTCCCCGATGATCTTACGGCACACCTTCGCCATCAGGCTCTTGAAGCACGGTGCCACCTTGAACGAGCTAAAAGAAGCGTTAGGTGTTCGCGACACTACCAACATCGGGGTGTACAAGAAATTCGCCTGAAGAGAAAGAGAGGAGCTTCTACTTGACCGACAAAAACAAGGACTTCAAGAGCAGTTCGGCGGAGATCATTTCGGATCTCCTCTCCAACCCGCGGGTACGAAGGGGGCTCGAGTACCTTGGGGGTGAGGAGTTCAAGGCCGAGCGGGAACGCCTCCGGAGAGAAGCAGGCAAATACCTGAAAGGTGTTCGCGACCGCTACCGTCCGAAGATGCGCACCCCCGAGGCCGCCGCTCGCGAACACGAGCTATCCCTGAAGCTCGCAGCGGTGGAGGCAGAAGCGGCGGAGCTACGCTTGCGTCTGGCGGAGCTGCTTGAGGAAGAAGAGACACTCCGGACGCACCTCGAAGAACTCTAAGAAGCGTTCTTTTAACTTAACATGTAACCGGTCGCTATCCCCTTGTACTTCTCACCGGTTCGTGCAAAAATTGACCGGCTCTTTGTACCCCGCTTAAAACCGAGGAGGCAACTTGGCACCCCCCAAGAGCGGTCTTTACGACCCCTTATACGAGCATGACGCTTGTGGACTTGGCTTCGTGGCGCGGGTAGACGGGCGTCGTACCCGGGAGACGGTAGAGGAGGGGTTGGAGATCCTACGCAACCTCGCCCACAGGGGCACGACCGGAAGCGACCCGGAGACCGGCGACGGGGCGGGGCTGTTGCTGCAGGTCCCGGACGCGTTTCTACGCCGGGAGTGTGCGTCTCTGGGCATCGAGCTGCCGCCGGCTGACGGCTACGGGGTGGGGGTGCTCTTCGAGCTTCCGGGAGAAGGGGTGCTTGGCTGTGAAGGCCTGCTGCGGCGAGTCGTGGCCGAAGAGGGACAGAGGCTACTGGGCTTCAGGGACGTCCCTGTGGAACCGAACAAGATTGGGCGGGTAGCGCGGAAGCGTATGCCGCGTATTCGTCAGTTCTTTGTGGAGAACAGGGTGGGGGACGTAGCGGCCTTCGAGCGGAAGCTGTACGTGATACGCCGCCTACTCCACCGGGTGGTCGGAGACTCCCACCGCGGTTATGTGCCGAGCCTCTCGGCACGCACCCTTGTATACAAGGGCCTCCTCAAGGGTG
>JAFAPF010000492.1 GCA_019247245.1 Rubrobacter sp.
GCTGGTAGCGCCGGATGGCGGCTTTGAGCGTGCCCAGGCCTAAAGTTGCGCACTTGGGGCGGCTAGACACGATCTGGCGTCCTAGTTGGTCAATCATCTCGTTATAGTCGAGCGTTAGAACCTCATGCATAGTGAGTTTGCCCTCGACGACGTGCTCGAGCAACATACTCGACGCTGCCATGCTGATCGTACAGCCTTCTCCCTCATAAGAGACATCGGCTATGTGCTCACGATCCTCTGCACCCTTCAGATAGACTGTCACCACGTCGCCACAGCCCGGATTGCCCCCAGGCATCTCTACATCCGCATCCTCGAGCACCCCCCGGTGTCGGGGCCTCTGATAATGGTCCATGAGTATCTGTATCTGCAGCTGCCGGTCCACACTCTACCTCTCTGTAAGAGTTCTGATGGCGTCGTCCCACTTGGCACGACTAACGTCATAGCCGCGCCCCTTATCGTAGCTTTCTACTCTTTTTGATAGAGTACGTTGATCCATACGTTGATTGATTTTATCTTACCTATTCACGTTCGCTGCAGAGACCACGTTAGCCTCACTAAAGAAAGACGAAAATAATTTCAGTTTAATACAATAGCAGTATGAAGGTAGGGATAGTCGGCTTGCCAAACGTTGGTAAATCCACGGTCTTTAACAGCCTTACGCAGGTGGGGGCCGAGGCCCAGAACTATCCGTTCACCACCATAGATCCGAATCTCGGGGTGGTGTCGGTACCGGACGGGCGGTTGGATGCCTTAGCGGAGGCTATACATAGCAAGCTGGTGGTTTCTGCGACCGTAGATTTCGTGGATATCGCGGGGCTCGTGCGGGGGGCAAGTAAGGGCGAGGGGTTGGGCAACCAGTTTCTAGGCAACATCCGTGAGTGTGAGGCTATCGCACACGTCGTTCGGTGCTTCGAGGACGAGAACGTGGCGCACATACATGGTGGAGTGGATCCTGCAGGTGACATCGAAATCATAAACACTGAGCTCTTGCTCGCGGATCTGGCGACCGTCGAAAAACGTCTCGAACGTGTGGGCAGAGCTGCCAAGAGCGGTAGCGCTGGGCTACGATGGGAGGCCGAGGAGCTCGAGAAACTCATACGCCATCTCTCGAACGGCAAACCGGCTCGGACGTATCCTTCCTCGGAACCTCTAGCTGAGGTTCTTAGGATCTTGATCACGGCAAAGCCCACCATCTACGTTGCAAACATGGGCGAGGAATCGATCCCCGAGGGGAACCGCTACAGCGCCGAGATCGAGAAGCTGGCTACACTCGAGGGAGCCGAATCTGTCAAACTCTGGGCAAAGCTCGAATCGGAGATCGCGGAGCTGCCCAGGGACGAGGCGCGAGAGTATCTGGCGATGCTTGGGGCGGAGTCCACAGGCTTCGATGAGTTTATTAAGGCGTCGTACAGTTTTCTGGGGCTCATTACGTTCTTCACCACCAATGAGAAAGAGAGCCGAGCATGGACTGTAAAGAAAGGCTCGACAGCTCCGCAGGCGGCCGGAAAGATCCACTCGGATATGGAGCGCGGCTTTATAGCGGCAGAGGTGGGTAGCTGGGAGGACATTGTTGCTGCCGGCTCCTGGGTGAGGGCTCGCGAGACCGCCAGAGTTCGCCTCGAAGGCCGGGATTACATACTCAAGGATGGGGACGTTATGATCGTACGCTTCAACGTCTGATCCTCAGGCTCGCTTGACCAAGATCCCTTTTGTTTATCCCAAGAAGGCGCTATGTGAGAGCAGCCTCTCGCTCGTCACCACCGGTGGCGTTCACCTGCCGGAAGACGTGCGCTTCGACATAGACGATCTATGCGGTGATTGTTCCTACCGCGAGATCCCCAATAGTGCCGATGTCCTCACCTGGACACACGCTTACTATGCTCCAGATCGCGGCGGTACCGACCTCGACGCTGTCTTCCCCCTATGGACTCTTAGGCAGCTCGAAGCCGAAGGGGTCTTGGGAGAGTTGAACCGTAGGCACTTCTCCTTCATGGGTGCCATACACGACCCTGCTCCGCTCGTCGGGAGAACTGCCCCCGAGGTCGCACAGAAGCTCATAGACGATAGGGTAGACGTTGTGCTGCTCACTCCTTCGTGACCCTTGTGCCACCGGTCCGTGGGACTGGTAAGCATAGCCATCGAGGAGAAAGGCATCCCGACGGTTACGCTCGCGATGGAGAGAAGCGTTGCGGCGCCGCGGGTTGCCTTTGTTCCGTTCCCATATAACTTCCCGATGGGGAAGCCTGAGGACAGACAGAGACACCGGCAGGTTGCGCTCGCTGCGCTCGAACTGCTTTATGACCTTCACGAGCCCGGCGAGATCGAGTTGCCGTTCTGCTGGTAGCAGAGTGAGCATTAACTTTCCAGGAGAGACCTAGACGGTATAATCAAGAGTACATAAAGTTCTCGTTGCGAAGGTGATGAAACGTGACGTTTTTGTTTTTCCTGTTTGTAGCGCTCTTGTGTGTTCTGTTCCTGTTTATGCTCCCCATCCTGTATTCGTTGCGAGCAGTAGGGAGCTTGTTTGTGTACCCGAGACAGCTCAAGAACATGTTCGGGAATAGGATCCTCAGGCGTAACCATGCTCTGGAGCATGCCACCATCGCGGTGATGATGGAGAAGGAGCCGGGCCGCAAGCTCAACGGCTTTTCGACGGATGAGGGCTTTTTCGTGCAGGGCGCCCGCTCCCTCGGAGAGGTGGATAGCGCCGCCCGCGAGGCTTTACGCCGTCTTAGAACCGGGGAGAAGAAGCTCGCGGTCCACCGCAACTGCGGCACGACCATTGTCGCGGCGAACCTGCTCGCTGCCTTTTTCTTTCTCGGCGCTTTAGTCTTCGGGCTGTATCTGGGATGGGATATTTACCTCCTGATGTTAGGCGGCATAGTTCTCTCACTTCTCTTGCGAGTGCCCCTGAGCCTCTTTTTGCAGCGATTTGTGACAACGAGTGCAAACCTCTCGAACGCCGAGGTCGGTTGGGTGGAGCCTGTTAGGCCACGAGATGTGCGTGGCGGCATTCTGGGCTTGCTGCTCGCTGCGTCTTCCGTACGGGTGCGTGTCTTCCATACAGACCCCGATGCCGTCGAGATCTTGCGTGACGACGGAGCAGTAGTTAAATAATGGTAAGTTACTCTAGATGAGATCTGGGTCTAGTCTAGAGTAACCTTAGCGCCGCTTGGGTGTAACGGTGCGCTGCAATGCGGAGAGTTTCTACTGTTGTTAAACCGGGTATCGGCAGCCAGGTCTGTCGTACCCATCGTTAGATAGAGTAGGCTCCAAGAGAACGTTTATGATGTAAGTCTGTTTAATGCTTGGCTTGCTGCGAGGTGGGATATCTCGCTCACTACCCGATCTAATTCCTTAATCGCGGGGTCAGACAGGCTGCAGAGCAGGCTTCGACTAGGGTACTGTATAGCATCGGGTTGTCTTCTTGCTGCCGGTAGAATGGTCTCATAAGACGCGTCCCAAAGAGCATAGGTTACAAATATTGAGCTGCTCCTGTGCAGCTCGTCTGTCCGACAGACAAACTGCACAGAGGCTAGTATCGACTTCAAGTACTCTGCATAGGTCTCCTTGGGTGGCTGCCATGGGTTTTTCGACTCCTCGTAGGTGCTCATACACTGTGCTCCTTTTTCACCAACGATTGTTGCGACGGCGAGGAGATTAATAGCTCGGACCTTGTGCAGAGCTCCACCGCTCCGCAGGAGCGCAGCTTCAGAACATCGAGCCACACCAGCATATAGATTTGCCCTTCAGGCCAGCAGGCCCAACTGATATCGAAGAGAGCTTAAGAAGACAAGGTCGGCCGGTGTGGTCTCGAAGACTAGGAAGGATGCCCGTAAACCTCGAGGTCCGTGGCTGGTGCGAGAAGGCGCTATCCGCGGTCGACGACTTGGAGCGATCGCCAGCGACGCTTCGACGGTAATGTTATGCGGACCATAGCGAAGCAACGCGTTTTCTTCTCCTACACGGTTTCGTTTACAGACACATATAAACCGACGAGCCTTAGGGATCCGAGCAATCGCGGCGATAACCGCAGTTGGGGCAGACAAGTTTGCAATGTAGACTGAACATCTCTGTCCCACACAGCTCGCACTCTACGCCCGAAGGCTCAAAAGCTTCCGAAGCCTGGGCCTCTTCCGTCTTTCCTATCTCTTCCATATTGGGAGTATAGGAGCATAGGAGCGTTTTCGGTCCACAAACACGGTCCGCATCTTCTCATCTAAACGGCTCAAGGGTAGCGGATCTTGCCTGACTTGGTTGCCTAACCACTGCTTTTGGTGAGAGCTTTGAAAGCTTCGGTGAGAGAGGATTTGAGGCCAGCAAAGGAGAGAATGTTCTGGGCTTGGTGGAGGGAGGTCCCGAGTACGCTGATGAGGACATGGAGGACGCTGAGGTTTTGTTGGAGTTCGGCGACCCGAACCGGAAGAGCCTGTGCTTGGGTATCGAGGGTAGCGAGATTATTTTCAAGTTCGGCGACCCGGCGGGCGAGCTGGATGACCTCGTAGGAGAGGTGCGATCGCAGCGCGATGCGGCTATGGCGCATCTTCAGACCAGCCTGGAGCGCAAAGATTGCTGTGACGAGGGCTGCGAGAGCGCTTACAAGCACCAGGATGATCAGGAGTATTTCCATGCTTACCTTAAAGGTAGCATGGAGGTGGATAGCTTTACAAACTGAGACCCAATGATAAACTCGCAAGCCAACGACGCGGGGTGGAGCAGTCAGGTAGCTCGTCGGGCTCATAACCCGAAGGTCGTGGGTTCAAATCCCACCCCCGCTACTTCTACTAGAGGTCCAGGTATGCTGGGCCTCTTTTGATGTAAAGATTTGTAAGGATTCCGTCATACTTCACTTGCGTACCCTAGTTTTTGGGGTTGACGACATCGATTACACAATATATTGTGTAATTTGCCTGATCAAAGTCGTTGCCAGCGAGCAGTATGTCCGGTATATTCGTGTGCAGCTTAGCCGTTCTTGCACGCCAGCTATGAGGGTGCATGCTGAGTAGGGCCGTAAGGAGCGGTTCAACCTTACAAACTGGGAAGGGGGAGAGAGGAATTGGATGCAGGGAGGCCAGGAGCCCCAAAGATCTCGCGGAGATGGAGGACCCGGCCGTGGCGTATACCTGGCGAGGAGGATCGTGGCGGTACTCGTCGTCTTGGTACTGCTCGCTCTGCTCGTTCCTAGGGCTTGCCAAGCCTTCACCGGATCAGAGGAAGAACCTGGTTCCGAAGCCTCGCAGGCTACTGAGGTGGGAGGCGCTAGCCGTGGCGAAGAAGGCACCGCTACTACACAGGAGGGCGCCGGTGAAAGCTCCGAGGGTGTGGATGTAACGAGCGTTGTGGGCTGGCCGCCTACCACTGGCGACGAGGCCAGCCGAGCTGAGAACGGGGTAGCACCGAGCACCGAAGTGGCCGCGAGCACCACTGGGGGGGTAGCGGGCCTTGGGGCATCCTCCGGAAACATTGGCGCCAATACCCTGAATCAGGCTGCCCAGACACCCAATACTGCCCAGACACCCAATACTGCCCCATTTTCTAACGTCTTTACCGGTAACCAGCAGCAGATGGTTCAGACGAGCACTTTTGGAGAGATGCTTCCTCCGTCGAGATCGTTAACCTTTGGGGAGGGGATCGCTTGTGGGGAAGAGGGTTCCTTTGGGGAAGATGCGTTCTCTGAGGGGACTGTCTTTGAAGATCAGGGATCTAGTGGCGATGTGATCGCAAGGGCAGGTAGCGTCGTGGCCATCGCCGGTAGTGGTGTTTCAATAACTTGAGCTGACGCCGTCTTCAAGTGCCGTACATCTGCTTAGTATACTCGGGAATCGTATCGAGGCTGAGCCCCTCAAAAGGCGGCTCACTTATGCCTCAGGCGGTCTACAGCGTGCACCTCTATTGAGGTTTTGGCTCAGGGGGTGGAGGCTTTCTCCCTATTCTCTACAATGGTTTGTATGGACCACGTTGCGTTCTCTACCGCTGTAGGACAAACTGCTCGCCATTTCGCTATGGATCTTTCGCGGCCGCTAGTGATGGTCTCTGGGGGACCGGATTCAGTAGCGCTGTTACGCGCGCTCGTCGAGCTGGAGAGCCGGCCGATGGTGTTGTACGTAGACCACGGGCTGCGTGGTCAGGAGTCCCGGAAGGACGCAGAGTTCGTGCAGG
>JAFAPF010000512.1 GCA_019247245.1 Rubrobacter sp.
GATGCTCGTGTAGAGGGCTCTGATCTTGGGCGACGGTGTCATATCGCATTCGTGCCTGAGCGCCTGCTCGCACAGCCCGTACTGGCGCAGAGCCCGGGCCCGCTGGCCCAGGCGGACGAAGCACTCCATCAGCAGGCGGTGGGCCTCCTCATCGCAGCGGTCCTTCTCCAGGATCCGGTAGCAGGTTCTGACGCTCTCCCAGGGTTGCCCGGTCTCCATATAGTTGATGGCCAGCCCGCGCAACAAGTCCGTGTACGCGTCAACCAAGCGTTGTCGTTCGATCATGGTCCACTCTTCGTAGAGGTCCTCGATCAGGTAGTCGTCCCGGTACAGCTCCAAGGCCCTTTCGTACTCCGTGCCCGCCTCTAGTGCGCGCCCGGCCTTCTCCAAACGACGCCCCTTCTCGCGACGGTAATCGAACTCGTCGGTGTCCGCGCTCAACCCAATGCGCGGGGAAAGTCGGTACCTACCCCCTTCGAGTAAGACGGTCTCCGAAGCGAGTAAGGAAGGCAAACAACCGCTGAGGAACTTGCACAGGGCGTAGATGGCAGAGTTAAGTGCCCAGCGAGCCCTCTTGAGGTTGGACTCCGGCCACAGCCAGCCCATCAGGTAGTCCTGCGGTACGGGACGGGCCCGTTGGTCCAACAGGTACTTGAGTATGGCTATCGCTTTGAGGTTGCGACCTAAAGACACGGCCTCGCCGTTCCGCAAAAGTTCGAAGCGGCCAAAGAAGGTTACTCGCAACCCGGATTCGGCAGGCGAGGGCACCAGCGACGGCGCCTCCGGGCGGCCAGCGAACGCCTCTCCGTATCCGGCTTCCTCGGCAGCTCTCCGGAGGGCCTCTGGCGCGCCGCCCCGGCTGCTGAACGCAGCGACCAGGGAGCCGTCGACCCGGCGCAGGACCAGCACCTCAGGATCTCGTTCCAGGTAGTAATCGTTTGATAGTTCCGGCAAAGCTTCACTCACGGGGTCTCCCCTCCTTTCCCTGATTTCCCTAATCTGATTAATGCCCAGCGGAAAACCCTTCTGTCAAGTTTCTTTAGGAGCCAAGCCCCCGCGAGGCGAAAAATGCCACAAAAGGTGTGCGCGGGATATATCGAAGGTCGTAGGGGGTTTACCACTTTCGGGCGATGTTGCCGACTCATTAGTTGCACGAACATGTATCCGTTGGACAAGGAGGTCTCCCTCTAGGCGAGACCAGATAAGGGGGTTAGAGCGGATGACGCACTTTGCTTCGGTGGTTGAGCGATACCTTCGGATCGTCGGGCTGCTGTGTTGGTGTTTTTGGAGGGAGACCGGCGGTTCAGGGTATCTTCCTGTTGCGCTTTCTAGCTGGAGCTTCTTTTGCTGGTCCTCTTTCCGTCGGGGGAGTAAACTTCCAGCTATGGGGAGGAGCAGCGCTCTGGGTCTGTGTAACGTTGTCAGTCTACATACTCAGCGGTGTCATGGACGTTGAGGAAGATCTGATCAACGGCTCTTCGAGGCCGGTGGCTAGCGGCAAGTTAACGGTTGCGCAGACCGCCGGTTCTGAGGCACTACAGGCGGTTATCAAGATCGGTTACGGTGGTCGATCCGTCGGGGAGGGTCCTTACACCGCTTATTCTAGCGGCTAACGCCGCTACCCGGTACTAACGGAGCTAGCAGGTCTGTCTTGCCGTTCGGGATCTACTCCTGCCACGGCTACGATCATACTTTCGGGCGGTCAGAATCATACTTTTGGAGGATGTGATTATCTCCGATTCACGCTATGATCGCGTTGTAGCAGGCACACAAGCGATTAACTCGCTGATGGTTAGAGAAAGGAGATGGCGATTGAAGTATAAAATCTCGATGCTCATCGTAACCGTGATGTTTATGGTGGGCAGCGCCTTGCCGGCGTTTGCCGCACCGTATGGTAGCGCGCCGTGCACGTGGGACTGGGATCGGTATCTGTGGCGGACCTATCAGTATGAGTTCTGGACCTGCTGGAGTGGTAACGACACCAACGGATGGACGGCGGAGGAATTCTGGACCCCCGACTACGGATACTGGACCCCTGGGGGTTCTGGGGGTTAACAACCTCTTCAGGTAGAGCTTTGTTAGGCGGGCTCCTTCGGGGGTCCGCCTCTTTCGTTGGCGTTGGCTACTCTGCGTAGGGGTTCCCTCTCTCTTTCGGTTCGGCCCGTTCTATGGCTTCCCGCCGCGTCTCCGGCTGGGGTTCCTGGCCACGTCGCCTCACCGCGGGCGGATGGGCTTGCTCCGGTTCTTCCCCTAAGGCCGGCTAGGCTAATCGTTATGCCAGCAGCCTGCAGAAGGGCAGATGACCGTAGCCGGTCTGTCCTTTCTGAACTGGTTGAGGACGCAGCCCGGGCAGTCGGGCTTGCGGGACTTGCACACGCGGCGGCCGTGGAAGATGAGGAGGTGCGAGAAGATGATCCTTTCTCCTTCGGGCACTACCTCCAGGAGGTCGCGCTCTATCTTTTCGGGGTCGTCGTGCTCTTTTGAGAGGCCGAGGCGGCCCGAGACGCGCCGGACGTGTGTATCGACGACCACGCC
>JAFAPF010000535.1 GCA_019247245.1 Rubrobacter sp.
TTCATCTCGCGCAGCTTCGTGAGCTCCATCTTGAGGTGGTCGGGGTTCGCGTTCTTTACCAATACGTCGCCGCCGGTGGTGGTGGCAGCCATCACGAAGGTGCCCGCCTCTACACGGTCGCTTATCACGGTGTGATCTACTGGCGAGAGCTCCTCTACACCCTCGATAACAATGCGGCCTGTTCCGGCACCGTAGATACGGGCGCCCATCAGGTTCAAAAAGTCAGCGAGGGCCACGACCTCAGGTTCACGAGCGCCGTTGTCGATGATGGTGGTACCGCGGGCCAAGACGGCTGCCATCATTATGTTCTCGGTCGCCGTAACGCTCGGGTACTCAAAGTTGATCTCTGCCCCAGAGAGGCCTCGCGGGGCTTCGGCTTTGATAAAGCCGTGATCCAGCCCAACTTGCGCTCCCAAAGCCCGCAAGCCGTTGAGGTGGAAGTTGAACTTCCGCAAGCCCAAGTTGCACCCACCCGGCGCCGAGACCTCGGCCTCCCCGAACCGGGCGACCAGCGGGCCCAAAACCACAATGCTTGCCCGCATCTGGCGTACGAGGTCGTAGGGGGCCGTGTAAGAGTCCACGTTAGAGGTGTCGATGTAGAGCGTGTTCCTAGCGAACTCGTTACTCGCCCCCAAGCCCTCGAGGACGGCGAGCATAGTATTCACGTCTTTTATGCGTGGCACGTTACGGAGCACGGTGCGACCCGGCGCCAGAAGCGCCGCCGCGATGAACTTCAAGGCCGCGTTCTTCGCCCCGGAGACCTCTACCTCTCCGCAGAGCCTATTGCCCCCGTCGATGAAGAACCTCTCCATGCTTCCTCCCTTAAAGCGCCCGCGAGCGAGACACTCTCCGGCCCGGTTCTCTAGCCCTCGCCGTACTCGCGCGCCACCCGCACGAGGTTCTCCGCTATACGGCGCCGGCGCTCTACCTCCTCCCGCTGCCTCTCCGCCTCCTCGTCTTCCTCGGAGATATCCGAGAGCTCGTTCTCAGCCTCCTCGACGCGACGCTCGGCTTCATCGACGTCTATCTCGTCGGGGGATGCGGCCTCCTCAACCAAGATCTGCACCAGGTTCTCAGAGACCTTGAAAAAGCCGTCGGAGGTCGCGAAGACGTGCCTTTCGTCGTCGTCCTCGTAGATCCTGACTTCCCTAGGCTCGACCGTAGAGACGACCGGCGCGTGGTCGACGTTGACCCCGATGTCCCCGTCCGCGATCCTAGCAACCACCAGCTTTGCTTCGCCATCGTAGAGCACCTGCTCAGGTGTGATCAACCTGCAGAAGAGTTGGCGCCCCTCCTGATTCTCGGCCACTAACTAGCCTTCCTCGCCGTTCTCTTCTTCCTCCTCTTCTTCCTCACCGCCGCTCATGCCTTTGGCCTTTTCGACTACCTCGTCTATGTTGCCCACCATGTAGAACGCCTGCTCTGGCAGGTCGTCGTGCTGGCCCTCGACTATCTCCCTGAAGGAGCGGACACAGTCGTCGAGTTCCACGAACTTGCCCGGCATACCCGTGAACTGCTCGGCCACGAAGAACGGCTGTGACATGAAACGTTGCAACCGACGCGCCCGGTTGACCATGACCTTGTCCTCCTCGGTGAGCTCCTCCATACCGAGGATGTTGATGATGTCCTGCAGTTCGTGCCAGCGCTGCATAATTTGCTGCACGCCCTGTGCCACGTCATAGTGCTCCTGGCCGACGACGCTTGGGTCCAGGATCGTGGAGTTGGAATTCAGCGGGTCGACCGCCGGGTAAATCCCCTGCTCGGCGAGGTCCCGCGTCAGCTCCACCGTCGAGTCGAGGTGGGTGAACACGGTGAACGGGGCCGGGTCGGTGTAGTCGTCGGCCGGGACGAAGACCGCCTGAAAGCTCGTGATCGAGCCCGTGTTTGTCGAGGTGATTCGCTCCTGAAGGAACCCCATCTCGGTAGCTAGTGTGGGCTGGTATCCAACCTCGGAGGGCATCCGGCCCATGAGCGTCGAAACCTCCGTGCCGGCCTGAACGAACCGGAAGATGTTGTCGATGAACAACAGAACGTCTTGTTCCACTACGTCCCGGAAGTACTCAGCGAGAGTCACCCCGGTCAGCCCCACGCGGAAGCGAGCACCAGGCGGCTCGTTCATCTGGCCGAAAACCATCACCGTGTTCTCGAGGACGCCGGCTTCCTCCATCTCGATGTAAAGCTCGGTCCCCTCGCGCGTCCGCTCGCCTACGCCGGCGAAGACGCTGGTGCCCTCGTACTGGAGGGCGATGTTGTTTATGAGCTCGGTGATCACGACCGTCTTGCCGACCCCGGCACCGCCGAAGAGTCCAGCCTTGCCGCCCATCAATACCGGGCACATAAGGTCTATGACCTTGATACCAGTCTGGAATACGTCGTTCGAGGTGCTCAAGCTCGTGAACGCCGGGGCCGGGCGGTGTATGGCCCAGTAATCGTCTGCGCCCTCGATCGGCCCTTTCTCGTCTATCGGCTGGCCGAGCACGTCCACCACGCGCCCGAGGACCGCCTGACCGACCGGCACCGCGATCGGGCCCCCGGTATCCTGGACCTCCAGGCCGCGTCTCATGCCATCCGTCGAACCCATAGCGATCGCCCGCACAATATCGTCGCCGACAATCTGCTGAACCTCTAACGTCACCGTGTTTTCGGCATCCTCGGTCTCGAACGAAACCGTAAGCGCATTGTAGATCTCGGGAAGCTCGTCCTCCTTGAAGCGGACGTCTACCACGACCCCCTTGATCTCTAGTAGCTCCCCTACCCCACCCCCAACCTGCTCTTGGGACTCTTCTTGGGTTTGGGTTGCCTGCTGACCGTCCTGACTACCGTCGTGGGAGCCGTCCTCTGCCTGCTGATGTTGCTCAGAGGCCCGCTCAGAGGCCCGTTGTTCCCTCGGGATACCAAACTGCTCTTGCCTCTCGCTCTCGCTCACGCAAAATCCTCCTATTCCTAAAGGCGTTCTAGCCGCCGAGAGCTTCGGCAGCCGCGGCTATCTCTATGATCTCCTGGGTGATCGCGGCCTGACGCATCTTGTTCATCTGCTGCTGGAGATCTTCGGACATCTCCTCGGCGGCGTCGGTCGCGCTCTTCATGGCCGACATCCTCGCCCCGTGCTCTCCCGCCGCGCTCTCGAAAAGCGCGCGGAACACAAGGGTCTCCACGTACTTCGGCACCAGGCGATCGAGAAGCTCATCGGCCTCCGGAATGAACTCAAAGGGGTTACCACCCCCCTCATCTTCCTCTTCTTCATCCTCCTCATCCATGCCCTCTGGGGCCACGGGTAGGAGGCGCATGACGGTGGGATGCTGGACGAGAGCGCTCTGGAATTGGTTGTAGACCAAATGCACCTCGTCGGCCTCTTCGTCCTC
>JAFAPF010000211.1 GCA_019247245.1 Rubrobacter sp.
GCCAAAGATTGGCGTGGGATGAGGAGGTTCTGCTTGAGAAGGCTCGAAAAGGTGAACATCGAAGCCTTGCTTATAGCCTCCGCCAAGAACATCAGAGCCTGCTCGCCTTCGGAGGCCACAGACCGAAGAAGCAAGTGCAGGCAGCAGCCCTGCGCCCGACGATCGCAAGTGGCCATGAGATCAAGTGCGCTTGGGAGCATTGTTCGAGGCGCACTTGGCAGCCGCACTTGGCAGCTAATGAAGGAGTTTTTCAACACGCTGGGTGGTTTTCGATACACGCTGTAGATACCGAAAATGAACCTTTTTGATACATCGCAACCGCCACCTTGGACGCGCATCTCATCAACCGCCAACATCGGTGATGGGGTATCTTTGGAAGCTGGGCTCGTCCTCACAAGATCTCATGGGTAACCGGTGCGTTATCTTCTTCCCCAAAGAGGATGTAGTGGAACACATACACGATGGGGCTACCCTCCCTCCCTCCGATCCACCTAGCTCCTTTACTTTGACGACCCCTCGTGGGATACTCGCGTGCCTATACTGGTAGCGTCTAACCTTCCGTGGCGATACATACGCCATACTCTTTCAACCACCGGTTGAGCTGCAGAATCAACTCCAGACCCATACGGCTGAACTGGGTGCTCAACGAACTCGTGGGCTCCTCGACGAGGCCACGGGCGCACTCGATGTCGAGCAGCGACAGGACCGGTGCATCCTGGCTTGCAAGCACGTTGCCCAGCTCCTCGCGCAGCTTCTGCTCGTACGTTGGGTCCTGAGTCGAAGGGTAAGGGCTCTTGATACGCTCCACCACCGAGCGGGGCAGCACATCACGGGTTGCGGCACGTAGCAGGCTCTTCTCTCGCCCATCGAAGGTCTTCATCGACCAGGGGGTGTTGAAGACGTACTCGACGAGGCGATGGTCACAGAATGGTACCCGAACCTCGAGCCCCACGGCCATACTCATACGATCCTTGCGATCGAGTAGCATCTGCACAAAGCGGGTCAGGTGCAGGTAGCTGACCTCACGCATCCTCTTTTCTAGGCCGGTCTCTCCGGCTAGATGCGGCACCTCCGCGAGCGCGTCACGGTAGCTGTCGGCAGAGTAGCCGGCGATGTCCAGGCGCTTCATTAGTTCAGGGTTGAATAGCCTATCCGGATCTTGGCGTCTGCGAAGCGCCGCGAGCCAGGGGAAGGTGTTGGCGTTGACTGCCTCGAGATCGTGGAACCAGCGGTACCCACCGAACACCTCGTCGGCCGACTCGCCCGACAGGGCCACGGTGGAGTGCTCACGGATGGCGCGGAACAACAAATAGAGCGAGGTATCCATGTCGCCGGCGCCGTTTGGCAGGTCGCGGGCGCGCAGGACAGCGGCGCGCGCCTTGGGACTCATCAGCTCGTTGCTGTCGAGCACGATGTTGGTGTGGTCAGCGGCAACGTGGCGGGCAAGGTCGACGACGTAGGGAGCGTCTGGGGTGCCCCGCAACTCGTCTGGCTGGAAGTTGTCCCTGTAGCCGACAAAGTCCACGGCGAACGAGCGCACCGTGCCACCGTCCTGCTCGCGCAAGGCCTTTGCAGCCAGCGCGGTCACGACGCTGGAGTCGAGGCCACCTGACAGCAGGGTGCACAAGGGCACGTCGGAGATGAGCTGGCGGGTGACGATGTCATCGAGCAACTCCCGGACCGTACGCACAGTGGTCTCGGTGTCACCGGTATGCTCGCGGGATTGCAAAGACCAGTAGCGGCGCTTGCTCATGCCCTCGCGGCGCACCCACACGAGCTGGCCGGGCCTCACCTCGTACATACCCCGGAAGATCGCCTGCTCAGGCGTTTTGACGAAAGAGAATAGCTGGCGTAGACCTTCATCGTCGACCACGGGCTCGACGAGTGGGTTGGCGAAGATCGCCTTAGGCTCGGAGCCGAAGAGCACCCCCGACGAGGTCGGATAGTAGTACAGCGGTTTGACGCCCATCCGATCTCGGACCAACAGCAGCTCCTCACGCCGAACATCCCAGATCGCAAATGCGTACATGCCATTGAGTCGCGTGACAAAGTCCTCGCCCCACTGCAGGTAAGCATGAAGTATGACCTCGGTATCGCTGTGGGTGTGGAAGCGATGGCCTTGTGCGGAGAGCTCGGCCCGCAGCTCACGGAAGTTGTACACCTCGCCACTATAAGTGAGGGCTGCGAGCACGCGCCTGTCTTCCTCGACGACCATGGGCTGCACTCCACCTTGGAGGTCTATGACAGCGAGGCGCCGGTGGCCTAGTGCGACGTGCGGTGCGATCCACAGCCCCTCAGCGTCAGGACCCCGGCAAGCCATCGTGTCGGTCATGGCCTGCGCAGTCTCGCGCTCCGCTGTGAGGCCACGCTCGAAATCTACCCAACCCGCGATGCCACACATCTATATCTGTTTCCTTCCTCTTCTCGAACTGTCCTTCATCATCTTCGTCTGCATGGGCTGCGGGGTGTAGAAGCCCTTGCGTGCAGAAGCTTTATTCTCTCCGCGGATTACCAATACTGGGCAGTGAGCGTGGCGAACGACCGAACCGGAAATGCTTCTAATTAGGGCTCGTCTCATACCTCCTAATCCTCAGCTCCCTATCACTATGAGCCCAGCACCTATCTCCTCGGCTAGTCTGAAATCCAACTCGTCATAGTACTTGGCGAAGCACGCTCTCTTCTATCGGCAGCTACTAGGGTATCGGACCGCGGCTATCAGCGAGGTAGCGTGGGATGAGCGTAAGCGTAGAATGTCTAACGCCTACGCGCGGTAGGCTGGAGCGCCGGGTTCTCCCAGCCCGCGTCCGCCGGGTTGACGTTCGTCCCCGGCATCACAATCTCGTCGACGCGGTCCAATATCGCCTCCTCCAGTACGATCTCGGCAGCGCCAAGCTGAGATTCGAGCTGCTCCATGATGCGCGGGCCGATGATGGCCGCCGTCACCGCTGGATGGTTGATCACGAAAGCAAGCGCAAGGTGGATGAGCGATATCCCTGCCTCCTCGGCTAGCGCTGCGAGGGCGTCGGCGGCCTCCAACTTGCGTTCGTTATCCGGCAGCGAGAGGTCGTAGCGATCCGGTAGCATCCTGGCACGTGTCGAAGACGGTGTATCTGTACCTTTACGCCACCTGCCCGATAGCCAGCCACCCGCAAGCGGGCTCCAGGGGATAACGGCCATGCCATAACGCTGGCAGGTGGGAAGGACATCGGCTTCGACCCCGCGTACCAGCAGCGAGTAGGGCGGTTGCTCACAGACGAAACGGGTCAGGTTACGCTCGCGGGCACTCCACTGTGCTTCAACAATTTGCGCTGCTGGGAAAGTCGACGAGCCAATGTAACATACCTTCCCCTGGGTGACGAGATCATCTAAAGCACCAAGCGTCTCCTCAATGTCTGTGTCAGGCGAGGGACGATGAATCTGGTACAAGTCAATCCAGTCGGTCTGCAGACGCTTGAGCGAAGCCTCCACCTCTCGGATTACCCAACGGCGAGAGTTACCCCGCTGGTTGGGATCGTCTCCCATAGGACCGTGGACTTTCGTCGCGAGTACAACCTCATCGCGGCGACCATTGGTTAACGCCTTACCGACGATCTCCTCAGACTCGCCACGTGAGTAGATGTCGGCAGTGTCGATGAAATTGATACCTGCATCGAGGGCCCGGTGGATAATCCGGACGCTATCATCGTGGTCTGGGTTGCCCCAATTACCAAACATCATCGCTCCAAGACACAATGGGCTTACACGAACGCCGGTTCTACCAAGAGCACGGTACTTCATGTCAATCTAGACCCTTTCGATTGTGCAGTATCAAGTATGAGACATAAAACATTCTGCCGAGCAGGGCCCTGAGGCCTATGTTCAGGAGCATATTATTTTGTCGCAATAGTGTCAAATCCTCCTTCCTCCGAGGGGCTATTCCATAACCTTCTTCTCATGAGGACCGACATACTCGAAAGATCGTTTCCATCCAACTGAGGATAACACCTAGATTTAAGCCTTTTCCGGAAGAGTAAGGAGCACAAGGGAGAATCCTGCTGCCTAATACCGCCCGTCTCGAAGAATTAGCTAAGCGGCAACTGAGTTCCAACGAATTAAGGGGCTTCTCGGAAAATCATGCATGCCCAAGGAAGGGTTCCAGCCCCCTCTTTACCCCCTCTTTATACTCTAATCAATTTTACCCGTCGCGCGCCACTTTTCGTCAATAGCACCCGGAACTCGACTCCAACTCTTTGATAATTTGAGTAGTTCACCCAGC
>JAFAPF010000244.1 GCA_019247245.1 Rubrobacter sp.
CCTATATTTTGGGAATAGAGATCAGGGTGATTTGGTGAGGGTATAGCATAGATGCGGTTCATTGAAAAAGTGACGCAGATCCTCGATCTGTTTTCGCTGGAGCGACCCGAGTGGGGGGTAAGCGAAGTAGCGAGGGCTTTGGAGCTGCCAAAGTCGACTACCAGCGAGCTGATGTCCAGCTTGGCGGACCAAAAGCTGCTGAGCCGTACGGCGGTCAAAAGACGGTACCGGCTAGGATGGCATCTATTCGAATTGAGCCAGACCCTCCTGGATACTACCGAATTCCGGATCGAAGCCCGCAGGGTGATGGAGGAGCTAGTTAGGTGCTGGAAGGAAACGATGCATCTAGCAGTATTGGACGGCGTGCAGGCCGTGTACATCGAGAAACTGCAGCCGATTCCGGCGGTAAAGATCCGGATCACGCGAGCTGGGGTTCGACTAGCAGCGCACAGCAGCGGTGTTGGCAAGGTCTTGCTGGCTTACAGCGAGTGGGCCTACGTCGCCTCGCAGTTCGGGGATCAGGGGATGCCGGAGCTGACGCCCAACACCATCACCACCCTCGACGCTTTGGCCGACGAGCTCGAGCGGGTGCGAGAGCAAGGGTACGCCTACGACAACGAAGAGACGTTGATCGGGTTGTGTTGTGTGGCTGCTCCTATCTACGATTCCACGGGCTCGGTAGTCGCTAGCATCAGTTTTTCGGTGCCAGGTTACCGGTTCTGCCCGAGAAAGGATGATTACACTGCGGCCATTCTCGACGGGGCTCGGCGCATATCCGAGAAAGTCAGCCCCATGTTAGAAGAATACCCCGGCTATGAAGTGGAGGAGGCACAGGACTAGCTAACGAAAAGGCGGAAGTAGAATACCCAACTACGCGGTAGAGGAGGTACGGGACGAGTGAGCGAAGACAGCCAGGTGAAAGTGGCCATCGTGGGTTCGGGCCTCATAGGCACCGACCTGATGTACAAGCTGCTAGAAGAGCCTGGGCATATGGAACTGGCGATGGTGGCCGGCATAGAGCCGGAGTCGGAGGGCCTCAAAAGGGCCCGAGATGAGGGGATCGAGGCCACCGCCGAGGGGATACAGCCGGTGCTGGATGACCCCGAGATAAAGATCGTCTTTGAGGCAACTAGCGCCAAGGCCCACATGCAGAACGCGCCGCAGTATGAAGAGGCGGGCAAGATCGCTATAGATCTCACCCCGGCGGCCCAGGGCCCTTACGTAGTCCCCACGGCCAACCTAACGGAGCATCTGGACGAGGACAACGTCAACCTCATGACCTGCGGGGCTCAGGCTACGACCCCTATGGCTTATGCGGTCTCCAGGGTAACCCCGGTGCGCTACGCCGAGATGGTCAGCACTATCGCGAGCCTCTCCGCGGGTCCTGGCACCCGGCAGAACATAGACGAGTTCACCTTCACCACCTCCCGGGGGTTGGAGGAGATAGGTGGGGCAGAGGAGGGCAAGGCGATCATCATCCTCAACCCAGCTGACCCGCCGCTTATCATGCGCAACACCGTCTACGTCATCCCAGAGGACGACGAGGTAGACGAGGACGAGATCACCAACTCGGCGGAGGAGATAGTCTCGGATGTGCAAAAGGCCGTGCCCGGCTATCAGCTCAAGAACGGCCCGACGTTCGATAAGCGGGACACGCCCTGGGGCGAGAAGCCGGTCATAATGATGTTCCTGGAGGTGGAAGGCGCGGGACACTTCCTGCCCAAGTACTCGGGCAACCTAGACATCATGACTGCCGCGGCCAGGCAGGTGGGTGAGGGGTTCGCCCGGCACCTTTTGGGGATAGAGGAGGTAGTGGCATGACGGAGGCGAAGACAGAGGCCAAGCAGAAGGTACGCGTCACCGACACGTCTTTGCGGGACGGCTCGCACGCGATGAGCCACAAGTTCACCCGCGAGCAGGTCAGGGATGTGGCGCAGGCTTTAGACGAAGCCGGCGTGCCGGTTATAGAGTGCAACCATGGGGACGGCCTTTCCGGCTCCTCCATCCAGTATGGCTTCTCTCGGGTTCCGGAGATGGACCTGATCTCGGAGGCGGTTGGGGTGTGCGAGCAGGCAAAGATAGCAGCGCTCCTCCTCCCGGGTATTGGCACTGTTGAGCAGCTCAAGGAAGCGGTCGAACGCGGGACCGAGGTCTTGCGCATCGCCACCCACTGCACCGAGGCCGACATCTCCCAGGAGCACTTCCAGATGGCCAAGGAGATGGACTTAGAGGCGGTCGGCTTTTTGATGATGGCCCACATGAGAGGACCGGAGATCCTGGTGGAGCAGGCCCAACTGATGGAGTCCTACGGGGCGGACTGCGTCTACATCGTGGACTCTGCCGGGGCGATGTTGCCCAAGGACGCCAAAGAGAGGGTCGAGGCTATGAAGGAGGCTCTCGATTGCCAGGTGGGGTTCCATGCCCACGACAACCTCGGCGTAGGCGTAGGGAACAGCCTGGCGGCTGTAGAAGCCGGCGTTGACCAGCTGGACGGGTCTTTGCGGGGCTTAGGTGCGGGGGCGGGCAACGCCCCGACCGAGCTTTTGGCCGCGGTCCTGGACAAGATGGGGCTGGAGACGGGTCTGGACGTCTTCAAGCTGATGGACGCCGCCGAGTACACGATAGCGCCGATCATGCCCTTCGATCCGATGCCCGACCGCGACTCCATAGCGATCGGCTACGCCGGGGTGTACTCCACGTTCCTCTTGCATGCAAAGCGGGAAGCGGAGAGGTACGACCTGGACGTCCGCGAGATCATGATGGAGCTGGGGAGAAGAGAAGCCGTCGCGGGCCAAGAGGACTGGGTCATAGACGTGGCGATGGACGTGGCCAAAGAAAAAGGCGCGGTCTAGAGGTGCGGGTCGCGTTCGAGAGAAGGGTAGGGAGAGAGACATGAGCGAGACTATGGAGACCACCGTCAAGACGGGATCTTACGATACCTACCTCACGCGTGCGGGGGAGGGGAACGACGAGGCCGTCCTCTTCCTGCAGGGCTCCGGGCCCGGAGCCACCGCCTGGTCCAACTGGCAGTTCGCCCTGCCGTCTCTGGGCGAGTCCTACGACTGCCTGGCGCCGGACCTCATCGGTTACGGCAACAGCGATCACCCCGACGACCCGCCGCAAGGGGTGGCGTCCTGGCTCGACATATGGGTGAACCAGCAGATCGAGCTGCTGGACAACCTTGGTGTAGAGAAAGCCCACTTGGTAGGCAACTCGATGGGCGGGGCTTTGGCCCTTCACCTGCTCCACCGCCACCCGGATCGCGTCGACCGCGTCGTGCTCATGGGTACCATGGGTCCCCCGCACCAGATCACCGACTGGCTGGACCGGCTCTGGGGCTTCTACGACGACCCCTCCGAGGAGCGCATGGCCGAGGCGATCTCCTGGTTCGTCTACGACCCGGACACGGTGGGCGGTGACCTCGAAGGCATCGCCGAGGAGCGCTATCCGGCGGCGATGGACGAGAACGTGCAGCGTAGCTTCGCGGCCATGTTCCCGCCACCTCGCCAAAAGCACGTGGATGACCTGGTGCTGCCTGACTTGGCGTTCCAGCGCATGGACCACCCGATACTCCTGGTGCACGGCCGTGATGACGGGATCATACCCTTAGAGACCAGCCTGTACCTGCTAGAGCGCCTGCCTAACGTGCAGATGCACGTCTTCGGTCAAGCCCGACACTGGACCATGATCGAGCACGCCGCCGCCTTCAACCAACTGGTGGACGACTTTTTGAGCGGTGGAAAAGTCTAGAACCCACGCTCACGGCCCGAACCACGAGTAGCTTTCGATCGGCATGAGCGAGTTCGAAGCCTGGCGGCTGCACGAAAGGTGATGAGCGAGCCATGAACCAAGGCGAAGAGACCCTGCTGTCGCACATCCGGGAGGCGCGCGAGAGGCGCGAAACGACGGCGCCTAAGGCCGAAGAGCTGGGGGTAGGCATCGAAGGTGCCTATAAGGTCCAGGCCGCCCTGGGGGAAGGCCGGGAAGTCAGCGGGTACAAGCTGGGTTTGCTCGGCCCCGCCAAGCAGGCGCAGATGGGCGTTGATTCTCCTATCTACGGCCGGGTCTACGAGGACATGATTCTGGCGAGCCCCGTACAGCTAGGTTCGTTCCTCCAGCGTCGGCTCGAACCGGAGTTGGCCGTGGTGCTCGGAGTAGACCTGCCACCAGGATCCTCCCCAGGCGTCGCCCACTTGGCTATAGGCGGGATCTTCCTGGCGATAGACTTCCTGAGCAGCGTGTGGGAGGACTACGAGTTCGACGCCGCCGACGTGGTGGCCGACAACGTCTCCGGCGGAGGGTTCTTGCTGGGAGAGCGGTTGCTGAACGAACCTTTAGAAGGCAACCTGCGCCTGTATCACAACGGGCGGCTCTTAACCGAAGGGCCGGTCGGGAACGTTGGCGATATAGAGGGACGGCTACTCTGGCTCTCGGAGGCTGTCGGGGGTCTCGAAGCCGGGCAAACGATCTTCTTGGGATCGCCAGCCGCCGACCAGGAGGCCACGCCGGGCACGGTCGAGCTGCACGGTCCTCGCGGTAGCGTGCTGGTCGCAGACCTGCAAGAAGATTGACTAAAAACTCGTAGGGAGGTCAGGAAAGCATGTCCGAACAATCAGCAGGCGCGGCTATCGATACCGAAGCCCTCGCCCGCCGGTTGGACGAGGCCTGGGAGAGCCGCGAGCCTATCGCGCCTCTCAGCGAGAGCGACGGCCTCGAAGACGTGGATCGGGCCTACGAGATCCAGACCACCTGGAGTGAGATGCGCATTGGCCGTGGGGAGAGGATCATCGGGCGTAAGATCGGGCTAACCAGCTTCGCCATGCAGGATCAACTGGGCGTCAGCGAACCCGACTACGGGAGCCTCTGGGACTCTCGTTACTTCCCTGCCCAAGGCGGCCGGGTGGAGATGCCGGCCGAACCCTTCCTGCAGCCCTTTCTGGAGGGCGAGCTGGCATTTCTCATAGGGAGACCGCTTGCGGGGCCCGGTGTCACCCTGCAAGAGGCTCTGGCAGCGACCAAGGCTTTAGCCGTGGCGGTCGAGGTTGTGGACAGCCGCATCGAGGACTGGAACATCAAGCTACCCGACACGATAGCCGACAACGCTTCTTACGGTGCATTCACTATCGGTCCCTGGAGCCGCTCTTTAAGAGAGGTGGACCTGCGTACCGTCGGGATGCTTATAAACCAGAGCGGCAACCGAGTGGCCGAAGGGATGGGATCCGCTTCTTTAGGGCACCCCGCTGAGGCTGTGGCCTGGCTCGCCAACAAGCTCACTTCGTTCGGGACCAGCCTGGAACCGGGAGACATAGTGCTCTCCGGTTCTTTGGGCAATGCGGTTCCGGTGCAGCAGGGTGACGTTTTCGTGCTCGAGGCTCACGGGCAGTCTCCGCTTACAGTATCTTTTACCTGAAA
>JAFAPF010000360.1 GCA_019247245.1 Rubrobacter sp.
TCGCATACATTGGCGACTCCACGTCAGCAGGTATGGTCATGCCCAGCTTCTTGCCCGATCCGGCCGACCGCCTAGATGCCCAGTACACGCAGGTCGGCGCCACTTCCCAGCACTTGGAGATCTCGCCCGCGAGGTCGATCGTCGAAACGCTTCCTGGCCAAGCCAATGCTGATGAGGTGGCCCGTCAGCTGCTAAGGGACGGCTTCCAGGGGTGTTGGGTCCTCGCTCTTGGTACCGACGACACCGCTAACGTCTACATGGGCTCCCAGGTCGAGCGGATGGAGCGCATCGAGCAGATGATGTCGGTGGTCGGCAACCAGCCGGTGCTATGGGTCAACACCAAGTCGTTGCTTGAGGGCGGGCCCTACTCAGAGGCTAACATGGCGCTTTGGAACGATACTATGCTACAGGCCTGCGCCAAGTACCCGAACATGCGAGTTTTCGACTGGGCGTCCATGGCGAACGACAGCTGGTTCATCTCGGATGGGATCCACTACACCTCGGAGGGCTACGCGCAGCGCGCCCGTCTGAGCGCTGACGCGCTGGTCCACGCGTTCCCCGCCTCTGGAGAAGAGGCAGGGGCGAGTTGCGTGGTCCAATAGCAGTATCATTGTTATTGGACCGATGACTGTAGATAAGTATCGCGGATCCTCTCGCAGAGGTGTCGTGAGTATGCTCCTATCGCTTACATCAACCAATGGTCCCGTATCTTGTGTATAGAGACAATTATTTATGACAGCCCCTGTTGGGTTGCGGGCTGGCGGTCAATTGAGCGTTAATTCTCATGCCATTCTCAGATAAAGCGAATAGCCTCTCCTTATAGGACACACAAAATAGCCGAAGAAGGGAGGGCATTTGTTGCAGACAGACCACACGGCCGAAGCCATCCTTAAGCGCCTTAGCGATACAGAGAACTATCCAGATGAGACACTCGACCCCTATGTAGAGTTCTCGGTGGGTGGCAACCTTTACTATTTTACCCCTGGAGGTTTTCTCTACCGTAGAGAGGAGCCTGGGATGAAGAAAGTGGGCGGTGTATTCTGTGGCTACCTAACTAACGAGGTGTGGCACTACAGAGCTGACGGTGAGTAAGGAGTACACCCAACTCCCCGGGCCCTTACACGCTCGTAAATCATAGTGTTCGCCTTACACCCACTCACCTCACACAGGTAAGTTGAGCTCCTGGGGTCTGTTTAGTACAGATCTCTCATCTGAGAGATAATAGGCGCGTAGCCCGAGAGGCCTACTGGACCAGTGAGAGAGGTGGGTGCAGCCACCTCTTAACGCCTTCATCAATCTCGCTAGGTACCATCCAGATTGGGTGGACGAAACGCTCCGCATCCTCCACCTACCCAGAATGTTTGAAGAGTCCATACGGGACGCTCGACGGCTAGTATCACCACACCGCCAACAACACTAGCCGCAACTTGGCTGCTCACCGCGAGAGGCGGCTGCTGCTAGAAAGAGTCTGAGAAAGTGTTGAAGCTCTGGTGTAGCAGCGCCACAATCAACACGCTGCCCCTTACGTATCACCTTGCGCCTATAGGAGTTTTAGCGTTCAGACCTCTGTCACGGTTAGCATATAGCGAGAGAAGCTCACGGGCTACTCATCCTCATCTTGGATCCTAACCTCCCAAACTTGGGAGTTGCTGCCCGTTGCAGCGCTGTGGCAATGGTGGCCACGGTACCGGAACTCTTCTTGGGAAGTACGTGGCTAGCGTTGATCTCCGAACCTAGAGCCGTCCTCCCAGCAGAGCAGTTAAGCCTCGCCCCGATACCAGCCATGGTCTCAGCCAAGAACACGTTGACCCCTCCATGTAGATACCCAACTTGCTGGTGATATCTCTAGTCAACAGGCATAGTGGCAACCACCCGATCCGGATGCAGCTCGACAAACTCGACGTCGAGATAATTCGGTAGGACGCCTTCCTCCAACTACGAGTTCAGCTGTGGGTCGCTCATCTCTTACTCTCCTTCCAGGTGCCGTAGGACTTTTTAAGGAGACTAATCTGAATCCCTCAGAGCGGCAAGAGCACTTTGTTCTCACAATGTGTAGAAGAAGGTTGCTGCGAGTAGGAAGAGTTCGCCCCACGGTAGGCGAGGGCCGAGTCCTAATTATTGCGCTCCCCTTATCGAGCCCGGCCCCTCTCTTTCCACCTCCCCTAGACGCAGTGAGGCGGACCTGCGGACACGGGTTCTCTCGTGGTGCTGCTCTCTCATCGTTCTCTTATAAACGTAAACGTGCTCTAGGATGCTCAAGGCCATGGGGTGTGGTGAAAGATAATGGCTCTCCTTCGAGCCTGTTTGCTCGAGCTTTCTCCCCGCACGCCTTTTATCATCGAGGCCCCACTCCTTAGCCTTTATTTGTTCTTCCGGGAGTTCAAGCTTTTTTGCTAGATGCTCGTAACCCCGCGGGGCTTAGGCTGACTACTAGTAAGTCTTCTCCAAAACCCTGAGCATCCAACAAGAGGTGATTTCCTCCAGATGACCAAAACGTAGATGCAATTGACACCGAGAGAGCACGTTCTCTACCGCACCCATGCTGCGTCAATCCCCCTCTGAGATGCTCTCGGAAGCACGCCTTCGGAACGTGCGCCAAAGAAAGTAGCACAGCCCAACGAAGCTTACCCACACAGGTGCGGCAAGGTACCCGGCGATTATGTCCGTCGGGTAGTGGACACCTAAGTACATGCGCGAGAAGCCAATGAGGAGGACTAGGAGGAGACCGCTCACGGCTACCGCCCAGCGCCGGAAACCTTTCAAGCGCCAGGCTAAGAGCAGGGTCAGCGTACCATAGAAGCCGACGGCGACGGTGGCGTGACCACTTGGAAAGGAGTAGAAGGAAGCTGCATAGCCAGAATCGAAGAGCTCTGGGCGAGAGCGCTGGAAGACCGCTTTAAGTACTGTGGTCAAGACAATGCTTCCAAGGGTGGAGATCACGAGCATGGCAGCGGAGATCTGCGCTCCTTTATGGTAGAAGGCGTAGACTACGACGGCCATGAGCGGGAGAACTACCCAATAGTAGCCAAGAGCGGTGATTAAGAGCATAGGCTCATAGAACCAGCCAGGGGAGTGGCCATGGATCCAGAGCAATACGGAAGTGTCGAACCAGCGAGTCTCTCCCTCAGCAACTTCATCGGCGACTTGGGCAAATAGCAGGATTACTCCTAGGGAGAGCAAGAGGCCCAGCACGAGCTGGACCGTGAGCGCCAGACCGAGCCAGCGTGAGAGGCGGGGGCTGATCTCTTTGCCTAGCAACTCTTTTTTTAGGAGCATGGGAAGGATTCTACCGTTGTAGGATGCTCAGAAAACCCTTACTTATATTAAGTTGCTCCCATAAGCGACGGTTCGCCGTTGTTCGCGGAATGCGGCAAAGGAGCCAGAATGTTGAAAAGTCGTTGTCGAACCGGCGGTTGTCCCAAAGCAGGCCCAAAACGCCCTGAAGCTTCTTTTCTACCGGAGCGGCACGGCCCGCTCTTCCTTTTACGGACCCCGCCGGTTCTACCTACCGAAGGCCGTCTTTCCCCAGAGAACCCGGAACTCAATCTCAAAACCTTTTGTAAATCGAGTCGTGTACCGAGACGACGGAAGTCATAAGTGATGCGGGTGCACTTGTCCCCTACCCTTCAACCGCAAGCAGTCTGAGGACAAGAACGAAGAGCCAACCAGCAGCCTCGAATCGCTGATATCTGCTCATTAGGAGCGAGCTGTGCAATCGGCCGAAGAAGGAGCGGTCCGCGCTGGGCCTTCTTCTAACGGTTTCTCAGTATACTAGGGTGTGTCTGGGGGTTCACGTATGAACGCACTCCCAGTACGTGCTAAAAGCCCCTTAACGTCGCGCCACGCCTTTCGGCTCAACAATTAAGGAATCTATCTGCTTTAGGGGCAACGGCAGTCCCCTACAGGTTACAGCCACCCTCTCATCCTTGGCAATTCGTACACCAGCTTGAGGAACCCTATACGGCAAGTTTGTTTATCTACAACATCTTGAGGGTGCGTCAATAACGTCCACTAGAGATTTCGGATAAGATAAGAGTAGGTAACTGCGATACTCTTCTGCAGAAGAAGATCGCAGAGAGAAAAAAGAGGGGGGAAGAAGTTGA
>JAFAPF010000409.1 GCA_019247245.1 Rubrobacter sp.
ACAGCAGCAGCGTGCTAGTGAGGCAGGTCAGACGCTCACCCAGGAGTCGGTAAACGCCTACATGGACTTTGTCAACTCTATGTTCAGCTTTGGGCAGCAGGGAGCTCAAGCAGCCCAAAGGGGAGCCCAGGAGGCTCCGCCCCGTGGTGGTGGGCAGTAGTAAGGCTTTCTAGAGGCAAGTTGGGTCTCTGCTGAGACCAAAGAAGTGGGCCGGGCTCTTCTCCGTCCCCTTTATTGAGATACGGATACCGGAGATACTGGAGCTGCTACTACTATGATTTCTTAACCTAACTTTCATTAAGATTCGTCGTCAGCTAACAGAAATCTCAAATGACTCTCTTATACTCCGCTCCTGATGCCAAGAGAAGGGAGAAAGGTTTTGACACTGAACCAAAAAACGGGAATCGTTGGGTGTTGGTTTAACGGGGAGGGTGGTTACGGCTTCATCCATCCAGATGATGGAGGCGAAGCGGTCTTCGTGCATCATACCGGTATAGCGGTATATACCAAAGCAAAGTCCCTCAAGGAGGGAGTCCGGGTGAGTTATGAAGTAGCTCGGAGGAAGATGGGTGGCATCTGGGCGAAGGACGTTCACAATACGGACTAGGTAATGGGGAGCAATTCAAGCTCGGGCGCCGTGTGTGACCATCGCCGCCACCCCACGACGGTAGTATTCACTGAGTTAGGCTGTCACGCTCGCTGCCGAGGCTGTGGGGCTCTCGGTCCGGGATGTCCCAGCTCTAAGGTTGCGCTACAAGAGCTCTTGGTTCCACAACACGCGCCTACCTCGGGTAGGTATTAAGAAGCCCCTCCTCTTTTTGTGCAGGGTACACCGGCGGAGGCTAGACCCGGCGTCCGGGATAGGCCTCCGGTCCTCTCGGCCGGTATAGACGCATGACCAAAGATACCTTTGCTTAATACCTCTGCTTAGTCTCATGATTTTCTGCCATTCGTCCGATGTTTAGCTGCCTACCTTAGAGGTAGGCTCCAGACCGATAATGGACGAAGCAATCATGGCACTAAAGAGGAGGAGAGGAGGCGATGAGAAGCATCGCACCAGCAGATGTAGCAGTAGTAGACGATGGTAGCGTCCATGGCGAAGAGGAGCACCGCCTTTACTCGCGTATAGAAGACTGCCTCGGGCAGCTCGAGGGGAAAACGGCGCGTAAGGAGAGCTTAGACCCTTATGAGTATCATGCATTGATAGCGTCGTTGTTGGCGTAGAGTAGACTTTTTCAGGTAGGAGCTAAGAGCACTTTTCTTAGGGTCGGGTATGCTCACAGCACTTTTTCTCCTTTCTTCCTTACTGTCTCCTTGCCCCTCCCGGCTCTCTTTTCCTGTCTATAACGATGGTTACTAGTAGTAGCAATCTGTCTCTAGCTTGTTCAGCTAAGCATATAGCAGGAGGCCGGGTTGCCAGAAAATAATTGGCCGCTGAGCACCAACTGCTAAGAGCTCACGAGCTGCTCGTAGACCTCCCTCCGGCTCCAGCCTGACTCCCTGGCCGCTTGGGCCGCCGCTCTTGAAGGGCTCTCACCTTGCGCGACGTATCCTCGTGCCCTCTCGACGGCCTCCTCTAAGCCTACTAAAGCATCCTCTGTGGTACCGCCCCGGACAACAAGTGCGATCTCGCCTCGCGTTCCTTTCGCAAAGTGCTCTACTGCCTCTCTGGCCGTTCCCCGGAACACCTCTTCGTGCAGCTTCGTCAGCTCCCTGCACACCGCGACCGGTGCCTCTGCTGGCAGCCCCTCAAGTGCCTTCACCAGCCGGGGCGGCGACTCGAAGAAGATGAAGGTAGCCTCCTCACGCGCGACGCGCCTAAAGATCTCTTCGCGCTCGCGTCCCTTGCGTGGTAGAAAGCCCAAAAACACCACGCTATCCGCCGACAACCCTGAGGTGACAAGCGCCGTCATCGCCGCCGAGGGCCCCGGCAGCACCTCGATATCAACTCCGGCTTCGATGCACGCTCGCAACAGCCGGTAGCCGGGATCGGAGATGAGCGGGGTGCCGGCGTCAGAGACCAGCGCCAGTAATGCTGCGTGGGCCTTCCTAGCGAGCTCCGGAGCGAGACGCTTCTCGTTGTGTTCGTGGTAGAAGACGAGCGACTTCTTTATTCCATAGTGAGCAAGTAGACGGCCCGTTCTTCGGGTGTCTTCGCAGGCTATGAGATCCGCCTCCCGCAGATAGCGTAAGGCGCGGAGGGTGATATCTTCCAGATTACCTATAGGCGTCGGAACTACTACGAGGGGCAATGAGGCTTTCTTTTACGGGTCGAGCACGTACTCGCCCGAGGGGTTACGGGCTAGGGCGGCGGCGCCGAGGATGCCGGACTCGGGACCCAAGGTTGCTTCTTTGATCTTGACAAGGTCGCGAGCCGGAGAACGGGCGCGCAGCTGCACTTCCTTACGGGCAGCATCCAAGATCAAGTCACCCGCCTTCGAGGCCCCGCCGCCGATGGCGACAATCTCGGGGTTGAAGATGTTTACAAACCCGGCGAGCCCGATGCCGAGCCACGTTCCGGTCTCCTCCAAAACCAAGCCTGCTGCCTCATCGCCTTCGAGGGCAAGCTCCGTAACGTCCTCTCCGAACACCTTTCTCTCCACAGCAAGCCGGCCCAGAGCCGTGTTTGGTCTCTCGCTGGCAATCTCCCGGCCGCGACGGCCTATGGCCGTTCCAGACGCCAGAGCCTCCAAGCAACCGCGGTTGCCGCAGCCGCACCGTGGACCCGTGGCTTGGATCGTCACATGCCCAAGCTCGCCGCCGGCGCCCTGCACTCCCCGAAGAAGCACGCCGTGCGAGATCACACCGCCTCCCACTCCCGTGCCTAGGGTGAGGAAAACGAGGTGCTCTACCTCGCTTCCCGCTCCAAACTTGAACTCACCCCAAGCTGCAGCGTTGGCATCATTCTCGACGGTAACCGGCAAGCTCGTTCTCTCCTCAAGCTCGTCCTTTAAAGGGATGCCTTCTATGGCGTGCAAATTTGGAGAGTCGACCACCTTGTTTTCGTCCGCCAGAATGCTCCCCGGCACCGCCAAGCAAACTCCGCCGACCTCGAACACTTTCTCTACTTCGGTAATGGCGCGGGCTATGCCCAGCAAGAGTTGCTCCTTCCTCGCCACCGTTGGGTACCTGACCTCGGCTAACAGCTCACCCTCCGACGTTACCACGCCTGCGGCGATCTTCGTTCCCCCGACGTCAACCCCAATGGCGTTCAACCTAACCGATCTTCCAATCGATTATCTCAAGCTCCGCTCCCCCGGAGTAAGTGTTACGGCTCACCGTGTAAGCTGCCTGGAAAGCCCCCGCCGGTACGTTCCCTTCCGGCCCCGCAAGCCTCGCCGAGATCCCACCCCTAAGGCGCAGGAGGGTCATCCCCTCCCACAATTGCCGCGCGCCGTCAACTCGCAACCCTTCAGTGACGAAGACAGGGCGGCAATTCCCACTCCCGAACGGTGCAAGTCTCTCGTGCCAGTCCAAGAGACCGTTCGATACGTCCTCAAGCGAGAGTTCTGCATCGATCTTTACGGGAGGGCTAAAAAGCTCCGGATTCTCCTTAAGCTGCGCCCGCACCGCCTCGTTCACCCCAGACACGAAGGCGTCAAAGTCGCCCGGTAATACAGAGAGCCCTGCTGCTTTGCGATGCCCGCCCCACTCCCCCAAGAGGTGCCGCACCTCGAAGAGCGCCCCATAAAGATCCACATCCGTCTCTCCGGAGCGGGCTGATCCTCCGTAGGACCCGTCTGCCCGCCTATTCAGCACCGCTGCCGGACGTCCCGTCACTCCCGCTATCTTGCCCGCAACCAGCCCCGCAAGCCCTCCAGCCTCGTCCGTGACGACGACCTTGAAGTCCTCCTCTGGGTTCACCTCGACGAGTGCCCTCTCTACCGCGTAACTGGTCCGTAGCTGTCGCTCATGGTTCAGCTGATTGAGGAGAGACGCTATCTGCAAAGCCTTACGGCGGTCATCGGTGAGGAGAAGGTCCAGGGCAGGCAAGGGATTTTTGATTCTACCTATGGAGTTCAGGCGCGGACCCAGCTTCCATCCCAAGTCCTCCTCGTCCAATGCGTCCTTCACCCCCGACACCTTCACTAGCGCACCGATACCGGGTCGGATGCTCCCGGCGCGGAGCGAACGGTTGATGTGTCGGAGACCAATACAGGCGAGCGTCCGATTATCCCCGACGAGCGGGGCTATGTCCACGATCGTCCCGATGGAGACGAGGTCCAGAAGTCTGCCGAGGTACCGCCTCCTATCCAGGTCTTCAATCTCCTTGGCTACCGCCAACGCAAATTTCCATGCCACACCAACGCCCGCCAAGGGATCCTTGAGGTTCCAAAGCTTCGGGTCGAGAACGGCCACGGCCGTATCAGGAGGGTTCTCCGGCGGAATGTGGTGGTCCGTCACGATCACGTCCATCCCCAGAGTATTGGCCAGCTCGATCTCTACCTTATTTGATATACCACAGTCGGCGGTGATGAGCAGGTTCACTCCCTCGGCAAAGAGGTCCCGCACGTAAGGCTCCAGCAAACCGTAACCTGTCTGACGCGTCGGAAGCTTGACCATCAGGTTGCTCGTATAGCGGGAGAGCGCGACGCACAAAACGGCAGCCGAGGTGATGCCGTCGGCATCGTAATCGCCGAAGATCCCGATCCGCTCGCCATTATTTATCGCCCGCACGACCCGTCGTGCCGCCACGAGCCAGGCCCCTCCTTCCGGCACTCCGATCTTCTTCAACGAGGGAGATAGGAAGTCTGCAGCGGCCTCGGGAACCATGCCGCGGTTGGCCAGAACGCGGGCGCAGAGGGTATCCAGCCCAGTCACCCGCGTAAGCTCTGAGACGACGTCCGCCTCAGGTTCGAGGAGAGGCAGCCACCTCGCCAAATAAGTCCTTCCTATAAGCTTACGAACCCGTAACTAGTACGTCGTCATTATACAGATGTGTGACAAAGCGCCCTTAGGGTGCCAGATTGCGCGGTTACAGCCGCCGAATTCGCGCGAGGAAGTCCCCTCCCTTCTTGCGCGCCCGCCGTCTTATTTCGGATAGTTGCTCAGGTTCAGGCTCTTTTTTGCCGTGCTCGAAGTACAGGATTGCGGCCCGACCCACAGCCAGTGTAGCCGCGTAGCCTATGGCTCCCGAGGCCGCCCAGCCCGCAACCGGAACAAGTTTTAAAATCTGTCGCGCGAGCGCCCGGAAGCCGACTCCTGCAGCCAGCACTCCCAACAGCTCCCGCGCCCGCTCGAGTGAGATCTCTTCGCCATAGACCGCAGCAATACCAAGAACCATCCGTCCCTGGTTGGCGGTGATGGCAGGCATGTCGGCCCCAGGAATAGGCAACAGGCCTATAACACCGTTCTGG
Source organism: Rubrobacter sp. (assembly GCA_019247245.1). GTDB lineage: Bacteria > Actinomycetota > Rubrobacteria > Rubrobacterales > Rubrobacteraceae > Rubrobacter_F. The sequence continues at coordinate 5,358 of JAFAPF010000409.1, forward strand.
CGGGCGTTCTTGTGGATGATCCTCTCGCACACGGCGCGTCGAAAGATGGGATAACCTCGCCCCAGAGGAACCAGGTGATCCTCATCAAGAGAACCCACAATCCAGGGCACAAGCTCTAGGAGGACAATCTCCTCCGATAAGGTGGCTGGTATAGGAATCTCTTCCGGGTCCTCGACAGCCTTGCCCGAGAGCGAGACTCGGCCGGCCGCTACAGTCAGTACCGCCTCCACACGCCCGGTATCCCCCCTTCCTGTGCCGAGCAGATCCGCCAGCTTCTCGGCCTCGGGGAGGTCGCCCGTCACCGCCAAACTGGTATATTTGCGTGCGGCTTTTCGG
>JAFAPF010000432.1 GCA_019247245.1 Rubrobacter sp.
TAAATCCTTACCGTTCTCCGGTTTTAGCTAAGACCCCTGTGCGTTTTTTGCAGCGTCGATCCAGGGCTGCACAACGTTGGGGTTGTTCTTCGCCCACTGCCTTGCGCCCTCCTTAGGATCGCCCGCAGAGTTAATCGTGTCTTCGAGATCATTGACCTGATTCTCCGTAAGCGTCAGGTTGTTCATGAACGCGTAGGCTACAGGATCGTCGTTTTCAAAGCCGTTCCGTACAATACCTGTAATCTCCGCCGACTGCGTCAGGTCGCCCAAAGCGTCTTTCGGATCGCTGAGGTATCTAATGTTGTATCTCTGATTCATCCAGTGGGGCTTCCAGGGAACAAAGGCGAACTCCTCCTTGTTATCGTAACGCCTCTGAACCTCGGCGAGCATACCCGCCGTGCTTGACTCCACGTATTTTTGCTTAAGGTTGTATGCCGGTATGACGTCGTTGGGTATCTTCTCCGAGATCACCGCGCCCGGCTCGATGCCAAGGATCTCAGTGATGTTGGTATCGTTGAGCTGGTCTATGCTCGTGTTGTTGACGTAGCTCGGGACCCCTATGCCGAACTCGGTCTTGCCCTGATACCAGTCGCCCAATCGCTCAACGTTATTGGCCTCGCTGAGTAATTCCCTGTGGTTGGGGAGCCACACATCCTGGAACGCATCCAGGTCGCCAGTATCCACGCCCTTGAATACCAGGCCGAGGTCAACGTTCTGGATCGTCACGTTATCGTAGCCGAGCTCGTCTTCGAGGAGCACCTTTGTCAGGTTCGCGACAGCGGTGTTCTCGTCCCAACCTATGTCGGCGATCTTGAGCTCCTTGCTCGAGCTGCCGCCACAGCCTGCCACGAGGACGCTTATCATGAGCACGAGGATCACCGCTAAAAGCTTTCTGCCCTCCTTCATCGACCTTCCCTGTTCTCGAGTGGACAAGTTCTGTGATTAAAGTCTACGTTCGTGCGTTCGTGTCGGATCATACTCCTTCTTTGACACGATATTTAGCCCACGGGGGCTTTCAGCTGATCCTTATGAGGGTTTGGATCCTGCACCGGCTGTATCGTCGTGGCTGGCCTTCTTGCGCGAAAAAATCCTCGCCACGAGCCCTTTGCCTGGCTTGCCACGCCGCGTCACGGTACGACCCAGGTTCCGCGTGACGCGGTCGAGATAGATGGCGATGATGACGATCCCCACGCCACCAACGAACGCCTGGCCGACGTCGAGCCGGGTCAGGCCCCGCACTACGGTCTCCCCCAAACCTCCAGCACCAGAGAGCGCGGCGATGACCACCATCGAAAGCGCCAGCATGATCACCTGGTTGACCCCGGCCATGATGGTCGGCAGAGCCTGTGGCAGCTCTACTTTACGCAGCGTCTGCCAGGACGTCGCCCCGAAGGCTAGCGCCGCCTCGACGGTGTTCTTCGGCACCTGCTGGATGCCCAGCATCGTCAGCCGAACGGCGGGCGGCATGGCGAAGATGACCGTCGCCACAAGCGCCGGCCCTTCCCCAAGGCCCAGGAACACGACCATGGGGACCAGGTACACAAACGCAGGCATCGTCTGCATAATGTCGAGCGTGGGCCTCGCCACCGCTTCAAACGTCCGTGACTTGGCCGCGAGTATCCCGAGAGGGACCCCCAAGGCAAGCGCGACCACGGCCGAGGCAAGGACTAACGCCAGCGTGAGCATACCGTTCCCCCAGAGCCCGAGGCTAATGATCAGTAAAAAGCCGATCACCGTGAAAATGGTTACCCACCACCCGGACAGGAAAAAAGCTATCACCGCGAGTATGGCGACCATCACCAACTCCGGTGGCGCCGTCAAAATGGCCTCGAACCCGTTGACCAGAAGCTTGATCGCCTCCCGAACCACATCAAATAAACCGCGGAAGTTGCCTTCTACGAAGCTGACGAAGCTCTTGGTCCAGTCTTCAAGCGGGATCTTGGGGACAAGGTTCTCTTGTAAAAAGGCGAGCATCCCTAGCCCTCCTCGCCCGTCGCCCGGCTAGCGTCACTACCCCGCAAGGTAGCACCCTCGGGGTGTCCACCGTGAAAGGATGTTGTTCTCCCCCCGTTAGACAGCTCGGCGCTCGTGGTGAGGCCCGCTATCAAGGAGCCGTGGACGACGAGGCCTTCGAGGCGCCCGTCCTCACCGTCCACCACGGCCACAGGCACATCCTGCTCAACAAAGAGCGGCAGGATCTCGCGCAGCCAAGTGTGCCGCTCGACTCTGGGCGTCATGGTGTCCATCGCGCCCTTGAGTTCCCGCTCGTTGCGCTCGGCGAGACGAGCAACCTCCTCGACCTCGCACATACCGATGAAATACCGTTCGTCGTCAACGACGGGGATAAAGTCCAACCCAGCCTGCCTCATGCGGCGTAACACGACGGTCGGACCCTCGTTCGGGTACGCGACGTCGTCGGCCGGTATCATCACGCTCTCGGCGGTGCGCACTTTGGCGTAGTCAACGTCCTCGACGAAGCGCTCGACGTACTCGTTTGCGGGCTCGCGCAGGATGTGCTCGGGGGTGCCAAGCTGCACGATCTCACCATCCTTCATGATCGCCACCCGGTGTCCGAGCCTCAAAGCCTCGTCCAGGTCGTGCGTCACGAAAACCACCGTCCGCTGGACCTCCCCCTGGATGTCTAGGAAAAGGTTTTGCATGTCGCGCCGGATGAGAGGATCTAGTGCAGAGAACGGCTCGTCCATCAGAAGGATCTCCTGCTTAGTGGCCAGGGCCCGAGCGAGCCCTACCCGCTGCTGCATGCCGCCGGAGAGCTCCGCGGGCAACTTGTTGCCCTGGCCGTGAAGCCCCACCATCTCGAGCGCCTCCTCGCCTGCCCTACGACGCTCCGAAAAAGGCGCACCCTGAATCTCGAGCCCAAAGGCCGCGTTACCGAGGACGCTGCGGTTCGGCAGCAGACCGAAGTGCTGGAAGACCATCCCCATCTTGCGACGCCGTAGCTCCCTGAGCTGTTTGATTGGCATCTTCGAGACGTGGTCGCCGTCTAGGTATATCTCGCCTTCGGTTGGCTCAATGAGGCGGTTGATCAGACGGAGAAGTGTGCTCTTCCCACTCCCCGAGAGGCCGATGATCACAAAGATCTCACCCCTGCGGACATCGAGGTTCGCGTCGAAGACCCCGATGGTCGCTCCGGTATCGCGCTCGACCTCGGCCTTGTTCCTACCAGAGCGTCTCATCTCTAAAGCCTGCTGGGCACGTCTTCCGAAAACTTTCGAGCAGTTTTTTACCCGAATGATGGTATTTCGGTCGTTTACGTCAGCTTCCGTGGCTCTCCTCCTCCATTTGTTAGCAACATATCCTTGCGACACTCGCAGCTTGGATAGATTCCCCGCCCCAGCCTCAAGCGGATGCTTACGGCCTTCTCCCACCCGGCCGCAAGGCGTCATGATACGTCCTTCACTAGCCCCATTTCAACTGTTCCTCAGGAACTTTAGATCACCACGCGCGAAGACTTCATTATACGAGCAGCTAGTAAATCGAACAAAATCTATGGGGGTATATGTCTCTTCTTGGCTCCCCATATCTTATTGTGCATGGCAGGATTGCGCGCTTGTGCCACAATATATGTTACATAGTGCATGTCGTCCAGCTCTCAAGTATCCCACGAGTCGGCAACCTCCTGCCCGAGCCTCAGATTCCCGGTATCGAGGACACGAAGAAGGCCCCGGTCCCTCTAAAGTTCCGGGGCCTTCTTCGTGTGACTTACTTACACTACCTGAATCCAGAAAAAAGTTTACTAACTCGCCGGTCCACATTCAGCGTTATATACGAACGTTTCGAACAAGTAGACCCGTTTGAATAA
>JAFAPF010000459.1 GCA_019247245.1 Rubrobacter sp.
GATGCAGGTGAAGGGGAGTTTGAAGGGCGTGAGGTTTCCTACATCGTTATGGAGTACGTCTCTGGCGGAGACCTGAAAGCTCTGATCGACGGGAAAGGCCCGCTTTCGGACGCGAAGTTGGCGTGGCTCGGGGCACAGGTCACTTTGGGGCTTGCTCACGCTCATAAGAAGGGCGTGATACACCGCGACATAAAGCCGCACAATATTCTCATCGACGCCTACGGCCACTCCAAACTTACAGACTTCGGGATAGCCCGCGCCCTCGACGCAACGGAGGCTACCCAGACGGGTTCTTACCTGGGTACCGCCCTCTACTCTTCACCCGAGCAACTGCGAGGAGAAACAGTTACCCCGAAGAGCGACGTTTACTCTCTGGGAATAACCCTCTACCAAGCAGCAGTCCGGCAGACACCTTTCACCGGCACCCCCATAGTGGTGGCCAGCCAGCACGTAAACCGAACGCCGACACCGCCGAACGTCCTGGGCGCGCGCCTGAGCGAGAAGGTCGAGGCCCTCATCCTCGACTGCCTGCAGAAGGCCCCGAACCTCCGCCCGACCGCCGGGGAGATCCACGAGCGCCTCAGCGAAACGGCGGGGATGACCCCCGCTGCAAGAGCTCAAGCGCCATCCCCAACCTCCGTAACCCCCGTGGAGGCGGAGGGGCATGCTTATACACCTTCGGCGGAGGTCTCGCCCGCGAGATCGTCCTCGGCAGAGATACGGCACGAGGGCGAGCGAGACCGGAGGAGTAGACGCAGGCCCATCCTCCTTGCGGCAGCCACGGTGCTTCTCGTCGCTGTGGGCATCGTCACGGTGTTCGCGGCGCTTGGGGGTAACTCCGACGAACTGGCGCAAACGGCCTCAGAGAACCAGCAGGCAGGCTCTTTGGACGAGCCTTCGGCGGGCGGCGAGGGAACGGTCCCGGCGCAGGAGCAGACTACGCAGGGTAATTCTGGTAGTAGTAGTCGAGGGGGTAGCGAGGCAGGAGCTGCGGCAGCACAGACCGTTAAGGACTTCTATACGTCCGCTGCTGAAAAGGATTACGGGAGGTCCAACAACCTGCTAACCGCGGCCGCCCGACAGCGCTACTTTCCTTCCCAAGCCTACTTTGAGGGGACATTTGGTACCTTGAATAGGATATGGTTCCTCCAGGAGCCGACGGCCGAGGTCTCTGGCAATACGGCGACCGTCAGCGGTGAGACCATAGCCGAGCACACCAATCGAACCGAGCAGAACAGGGGAACCTGGACGCTTGTTAACGAGGGGGGGCAATGGAAGTTGGACGGTTGGAACGTTCAAAACGAGCGTTATTTGTAAGAAGAAGGTGTAGAAGGAACACGATAAAACCACGGTTACGGGGCCTATTTCGCCGATAACCGGCTGGTTGGTGGCTACAGTTCTCGTGAGCATGGGGGCTCGGGGTTGAAAGGCTCCAGAGATGTGAACCTTGGGAAGGGGTGAGAGATCTTGGCCGTCGCAACCGGGAAGGCGGGTCTCGGTGGCGAGAAGGGCTTGACCCGGCAAGCATCGGGGCTGGTAAGGCGAGATAAGGAGAGAGAGGAACCCCTTGGACGATCTAAAGCGCGCCGCCGCCGAGAGGGCTGTGAAGGAGTACGTACAAAGCGGGATGGTAGTGGGGCTCGGGACGGGTTCGACGGCATCTTTCGCGGTTCATAGGATCGGGGAGCTCGTCTCAAGTGGTGATCTTAAGGACGTTCGGGGGATACCGACCTCGGCGCGAACGGCGACTTTAGCCGAAGAGGCCGGTATTCCGCTTGTCACGCTGTCGGAGGCTCGGCCTCACGTCACCATAGACGGGGCCGATGAGGTCGGGCCTGATCTCACCCTCATTAAGGGGCGTGGTGGAGCTCTATTGAGGGAGAAGATCGTGGCCCACGCCAGCGATGTCTTCGTTGTCATCGTCGACGAGTCGAAGCTGGTGGAATCGTTGGGCGCGGGGCCTCTGCCCGTCGAGATCGAACCCTTCGGCTGGGAGGTCACGCTGGAGGCTCTGGCTTCTTTAGTATGCGAGACCGAGCTCAGGATGGATCCCGCAGATGCACGGCACCTATACGTGACCGACGGAGGCCACTACACAGCAGACTGCCGATTTGCCTCCATCCCGGACCCGGCGGCTCTCGAGGGGGAGATAAAACGTATCCCCGGTGCTCTGGAGTGCGGCTTCTTCACCGACCTCGCCCGGGCAGTCGTCGTAAGCCGCGAGGACAGGGTTGAGACCATCGAGGCTGGATAGCTGAGGACTTTGACTAACTTATGACGGCGCCGAAACCGGCGCGCTGCCCCTGCCGTCCGATCTTCTCCTTCTCCACGACCAGCTTGTAGATCTGGCCATACTCGACATAGACGCTTGCCTTGCCGTCCTCCATCCTCACCAGGAGGTAGTCTTCCTCGGCGGAGATCTCCGCCGAAGGCTCCACGGTGAAGGTGTCCCTACGATCCCATACGATCAGCTTCGCCTCTCCCTCGCGGGCCTCATCTACTATCCTCTTGACGATCTCTCGATCCACGTTCTTCGACGCTCCTTTTTGCTATTTTGAAGCCTTGTGGACTTATTCTACTGGAGACGAGCGTGAGGGGTAGGGCTTTGCGCTAATCACTAGCTGCGTCCCTGCGAAGAATCTAGAGCCTAAGCACGATACCCTCTGGCAAGGATACTGTTCAGGGCCACCAGGCACGGGCCGTGTAAAATAGCGGCTCGATCCTCTCCGACAGAACGGCAAGACTTGGAAAACCTTACGCTGGGAATAAGGAACCTCGACCGGGCGATATTTCGGGCAATCTTTCGTTTTAAGTGGAGACCGTTCACCTCGCTGATGCGCGCTTTCACCATCGCCGGGAAAGCGGGGGCTTTGTGGGGTGTGATCGCCGCTCTGGCCTTCCTAACGACCGGCCTCGGACCCTCACACCTGCTCGTGCCATGGGCGGCGGTCGCGATCTCCTGGACGGTTGCCGAGGGCGCAAAGTTCCTGTTCAACCGGGCCCGCCCCTTTATCTCCGACACCGAGGTAGCTCCCCTCATCAAAACCCCTTCCTCGAGCTCTTTCCCCTCCGGACACTCGGCGACCGCCGCCGCCGGCGCGCTGACCCTCTCCGCCGTCTACCCATCCTTTGCTCCCGCCTTCTTTCTCGCAGGCCTACTAGTCGCCTTCTCTCGTATCTACCTCGGCGTTCATTATCCCTTCGACGTGCTCGCCGGCCTTGCCATCGGTATCTCAGCTGCGGTTGCCGTATTGACCGTCGCCCAGTAAGGCCCAACGTAGAGCACAGTCACGGGCCATGAGGCAGCTGGCGTTTAGCCTCCTATCTTTTTCGGGTATACAACTCTAATGGGCTAGCACGCTTGCTCGAAAGGAGGGGAAGCTCTATGTAATCGTGGCTTCGAGTCCTAGGGGTTCTGGATAGACGGTCAGGATCCTTATAACTGCAATCCGAAGTACGTGGGCCAACGAAGAGAAGAGGAGATAACGTGACCGACAAGAGCAGTGGGCAGGACAAGAGCGAAGGGGTAATGGACAAGGCCAAAGGCCGCGCGAAGGAGGCCGCTGGCTCCTTAAGCGGAGATAGGGAAACGAAGGCCGAGGGGCGCGCAGACCAGGATAAAGGCACCCTCAAGGAGAAGAAGGGCAAGCTAAAAGACCTCCTGAGCTAGGCCAACCGCTCTAACCGCCATGCTGGACCGGAGCCCTTTAAGGACTCCGGTCCTTTTTCTTATCCCCTACAATACGACGGGAGATAACGCAACAAAAAAAGGAGGAAGATTAGCATGCGCGGCGGAGCAGGCGATGGGCGGAGCGGCATTATTGGGGTGGTATTAGGCGCTGCAGTAGTCATAATCGTAATCTTGCTGATTTTACTTCTGTGGCAGGTGCTATTCCGCCCCTCACAGACCACGGAGGTTACCAAGGAGCAGACCCCGCAGCAACAACAGCAACAGCCTAAGCAGCAGCAACAGCAGCAGCAAGGCCCGCAGGAAACGACTAAGTAAGAAGGCAGAATCAATTTTCTACGGGTCGTTCGATCTCTCCAGCTCTCTTTCTGTGCCATTAGGGAAAAGGACAGCCCTCTTGCAGGTGCAAGCCCCCTTTAGCCGAACTATCTTCTGGCAAGTTTAAGAATTGATCGGGGGGGAATGATTAGCTAAGGGATTAGCTAAGTGGGCAAGGAAAGGAGGTGACCTCGAAATGAGTCGTAAGAAGCTAGTAACTCTGATGCTCGTGCTTATTGTATTAGTGTTCTCAGTGGCTGTGGCACCAGCTGCTCTAGGGGCCGAGGCTAAGGCTGGCAAGGCCGTGGCTAAGACTGATCCTGCTCCTGATGCTAAGGCCGGTGACGTTGAAGCTAAAGCGTGAGTAAGGCTGCTGGGCGAGTATGTTGCTATAAAAGAGAGCCGGGGGCTGTAAAATCCGGCTCTTTTTTATGCTTTTAGAAGCTTCGGGTCGCCGCAAGCGTTAGTTCTCTCTTCAAGGCGAGCCGCCTCCCCCTCGCCATTGACCGGCAACCCGTGCTTTAATCTGGATGAATGATCGTTCGGGAGAGATCCGGCTCTTACGTCCTCATAAAGCAGCACGACCATGGCCTAATCTCTGGCGAGTTCGCGCGGCGCTGGGCCGAAAAACCCCGACCACTCGAGCCCACCCTCTACGCCATCGCCAATCATGACATAGCCTGGCAGAGTCCGGATGCGTCCGTGCGCTGGAATAAGGAGACGGACAGGCCCTACTCCTTTACTAACTACCCGACAGAACCCAAGCTCCAGATCTACAAATGGGGCTTGAATCTCTTGGAGTTGCACAGCCCTTACGCGGCGTGTCTGTGCAGCATGCATTACGCGGCGCTCGTGAGCGGCTCGGAAGACGAGGCGGTAATCGGGTTTCTGGAGAGAGAAGCCGGGCGTCGAGCCAAGATCAAAAGCACGATGACCAGAGAAGAGGTGTACAACTTCGAGTATAACTTCCGTCTACTGCGTCTATGCGATGATCTATCACTCTTCGTATGCTTGAACGAACCGGGCCGAAACGCCCATCCGTGGTACCAAAAGGGCTTTGAGTTTGAAGAGACAAAATTACAGCCTATATGGGAGAACGATTGTACCTTACGGCTCGACCCTAACCCGTTCTCGAAGCCGTTCGACTTCGTTATTCCCTACGCACTGATCGACAAAAGCGGACGAACTATCGGGAGTGGCGACCTCGAGCTTCGAGTAACCTGTTAGAGTAATAACCCACCGCTGCATGAACATCCTTACTACTCTAGAAGGGGCTGCATGAGGGAGACATCGTATGAGTTCTTGAAGAAACTGCTCTCGATGCCGGGGCCGAGCGGCAACGAGGAGGCCGCGGCGTCGGTCTGGCGGGCGGTGGCCGAAAAGTTCGCCGGGGAGGTTCGGGGCGATAGGATGGGTAACTCCTTCGCCACCCTGAACGAGGGCGGTTCGCCCAAAGTGATGCTCGCCGGGCACATAGACGAGATAGGGCTCATGATCACCCACATCGACGACGAAGGGCTTCTCCGCTTCCAGGGGGTGGGCGGATGGGACCCGCAAGTCCTCGTCGGCCAGAGGATCCTCATCCAGAGTAGGAACGGCGAAGTTCCCGGCGTCATCGGCAAAAAGGCCATCCACCTCATGGAAGCCGAGGAACGCAAAAAGATCTCCGAGATTAAGAGCCTCTGGATCGACATCGGCGCCAAGAACAGTGACGAGGCGAAGGGAAGAGTCAGGGTTGGTGACGTAGGCGTTGTAGACCAAGAGCTCCTCGAACTACCGAACCAACGCATCGCCTCTCGCTCCCTGGACAACCGTATGGGCGCCTTCGTCGTTCTAGAGGCTCTGAGGTTACTTTCGGAGGGCAATATTAGTGCTGAGGTCGTAGCGGTAGCGAGCGTGCAGGAAGAGATAGGTCTCTACGGGGCCCGGGGCGCCGCCTTCGGGCTCGACCCCGACGTAGCTATCGCCGTCGATGTCACCCACGCGACCGACACCCCCGGGGTCTCCAAGAACGAGCACGGCGACCACTCCTTAGGCAGCGGACCCGTCATAACACGGGCCACGAATCTATCCCCCCTAGTCTATGACGGCCTCATAGCTGCCGCCGAAGAAGAGGGGATCGACTACACCTTGGAGGCTGACTCACGCTCGACCAGCACGGACGCCGATGCCATACAGTTCACCCGCGCGGGTATAGCCACGGGGCTCGTTTCGGTCCCCAACCGCTACATGCACTCGCCCAACGAGATCGTGGCCCTTGAAGACCTCGAAAACTGTGCCAAACTCATCGCTGCTTATTTGAAAGGTCTGAAAAAGGACGCAAACTTCGTCCGTTAGTCCGTTACGGGTAGTTCCGGCGGAGCAAGCTTCGGGGCATGCTAAGTACCCGGTTTCTCGGCTTCTGGCTCGTCTTCGGATAAAGCTTCGGGCTTTTCAGCCCGGCTGCTGGGTTCGGGAAGGACGAAGAGCAGGGCGAGACCCGCGATGAGGGCGAGGCTGAATACTACATTGAGGAACGCGAGCGCGAAGGCGGCTGTGTAGAGTGTCATGCCGAGCACATAGCGCCGCGTCATTGCACGGAGTAGGGCCGGGTCGAGGTGGCGGTCCACCAGGCGATAGCCATTCGCGGCGTAGATCCAAAGCAGGGTAAAGACGACCGCGGTCACGGCTAGGGTACCGCTGTAGGAGGCTACCGCGGTGGTCTTCTGTTCTTCGGTTCCTTGTATATGCCCGGCAAGCAGCGCCGTGGGAAAGGGAATAAACGCCGTGCATAGCAAGAGCAAGGTGTTAAGCAGGACCAGGTTGTGATCGGAGCGTACCATTAGCTTGAACCTATTATGATGGTTGGCCCACATGGTGCCTATAACCAGGAGGCTGAGTGCGTAGCCCAAGTGCGAGGGCCACGGCCCGAGCAGCGCAGCTAGAAGACTCGTTCCTTCAGGCGCGTCTTCGACATACGGTACCCGGATCTCTAACATCAGCAGGGTTATGGCGATGGCGAACACCCCGTCACTGAACCCCTCGATGCGAGCGGTATCATTGTTGGTGTTCGCTGGCCCGCTGTCTTCGTATTCATCAGAAATTACCTTTCTTCTACGAGAGCGTGAAAGCTTCGTTCGCGTGGGACTGGAGGTTGCCCCCAGGAGTGAGAGCACCGTCCGGGACGTAGACGACGTTGTTTGCGACAACGTCGTCCCAATCCTGTGCCATCTTGCTCACCTTACGTCCTGTACCTCCGAGGCGTACAGCTCACCGCTTCCGTTCTCGCGTTGCATACCATCGACAAGTCTTCAGGTTTGCATGATAGGATGATATCGGTTTTACGACGGATGCTTGGAGGACGTGCTCTTGAACGATACCCAGAGGCTCAAACGGTATCTGGCCGAAGAGATGGTCGAAGAATACGAAGAAGGCCGCATCTCCAGGCGCCAGATGATCGTGACGGTCGGTCGGATCCTCGGGGTGGCCGTCGTGAGCCCTGCTCTGTTGGCTTCGCTCGGCTGCGGCAACCTGGGGGGGACCAGCTCTGAGGAATCGAAGGCGCCTGTACCCGAAAGCCGTACCGAAGGTGTTACGGTCGAGCCGAACGATCCTGACATCGAAGTGAGCGAGGTAGAAGTTCCAGGCGAGAAAGGTGCGATAAGCGCCTACCAGGCCCGTCCAGCGGGAGAAGGACCTTTCGCCGCCATCCTTTTGATCCACGAGAATCGCGGCTTAACAGAGCACATCCGGGACGTGGCTCGGCGTTTCGCCAAAGTGGGTTATGCGGGGCTTGCCGTGGACTTGCTTTCCCGCGTCGGCGGTACTGCCCAGTTCACCGACCAGACGGAGACCACGACTGCCATCTCCAAGCTAGATCAGGAGGGTGTGATCTCTGACCTCCGCTCTGGCGTAGCGTGGCTGGAGGAGCAGCCTTACGTCCAGAAAGGGGGAATCGGTGGCATTGGATGGTGTTGGGGCGGCGGACAGGCTTGGCGCCTGGCTACCAAAGAGCCGAAGATGAACGCTGTTAGCGCTTTCTACGGACCTAACCCGCCGCTGGAGGACGTACCCGATATTCAGGCGGCCGTACTGGGCATCTACGGCGGAGAAGACCGGCGTATCACGGACCAAGAATCCGAACTGGAAAAAGCCCTCGCCGATGCCGGCAAGACGTACGAAATGAAGGTGTTCGACGGCGCCAACCACGCTTTCTTCAACGACACAGGCGGGTCGTTTGACCCCGAGGCCGCCAGGGGAGCTTGGTCCTATGTCCTAGATTGGTTCGACAAATATGTGTAGGTGGCTTCAAAAAAGGAGGAGCCAACCTTCGGGCCCCTCACCCTGAGCCTCTGCTCGCCCTTTAGTACTTGGGGACGCTCGCGTCTATCTCCTCGCTCCAGGCGGTGATGCCACCCTTGACGTTGTAGACGTTCTCGAAGCCTGCCTCTTGAAGAAGTTTGACGGCACTGGCGCTCCGCCCACCCGTCTTACAGTGGATGGCGAAGGTCTCGTCCTTATCGAGTTCTATAAGGCGCTCAGGCAGCTCGCCCAGGGGGATGAGCCTCGCACCGATGTTCGCCACCTCGTACTCGTGCGGCTCGCGCACGTCGAGGACGGATACTTCCGTGCCGTTATCGAGCTTCTTCTTGAGCTCTTGAACGCTGATCTCTGGCACTTCGTCCGCTGCTGCCTGGGCGTTGGCCTGCGGGATACCGCAAAACTCCTGATAGTCGATGAGCTCCGTGACGGTCGGATTCTCACCGCAAACGGGGCATGAAGGGTCCTTGCGGAGCTTCATCTCCCTGAAGCGCATGTCGAGAGCGTCGTAGAGCAAAAGACGCCCGATGAGCGGCTCTCCGATGCCGAGGATGAGCTTGACCGCCTCGGTGGCCTGGATGGTGCCGATGGCGCCCGGTAGAATCCCCAAAACTCCACCCTCGGCGCAGCTCGGGACGAGACCCGGAGGAGGCGGCCCAGGGTAGAGGCAGCGGTAGCACGGACCTTCCTCGGCATAGAACACGCTTGCCTGCCCCTCGAAGCGGAAGATCGAACCGTACACGTTCGGCTTCTTGAGGAGCACACAGGCGTCGTTTACGAGGTAGCGCGTAGGGAAGTTGTCCGTGCCGTCCACTACGATATCGAAGTCTTTGAAGATCTCCAGAGCGTTCTCGGAAGAGAGGGCTTCTTCGTATGCTTCGATGTGCACGTTCGGGTTTATATCCATTATGCGATCGCGGGCGCTCTCCATCTTCGGACGACCGACGTCGGAGGTGCCGTGTATGATCTGGCGCTGCAAGTTGGACTCATCCACGACGTCGAAGTCTACGATCCCCAACGTCCCAACCCCCGCGGCCGCCAAGTATAGGGCGAGCGGGCTTCCCAAGCCTCCGGCTCCGATGGTCAGGACGCGGGCGCTCTTGAGTTTCTTTTGCCCGTCGAGTGCAACCTCAGGCATGATGAGGTGCCGGCTGTAGCGGGCAATCTCCTCGTTCGAAAGCTCGATTGTCCCGTTGTTTTGTATTAATGGCTGGCGTGTCTGGATCATGGTAAATAAACCTCTCTGATCGTGAAGCAGCGGGCTGTCTGTGTGCCCATCACGAGCACGCGTCCTAAAAATTTCTACATCGGCCGCCGGCGATGGAGGGGATAATAGAGAGCTCATCGTTCTCTAAGACCTCGGTGTCGGGGCCGTCGAGGTAGCGGATGTCCTCATCACCCTTGTATACGTTGACGAAGGAGCGGAGCTTGCCGTCGCCAGTGTACAGGTGCTGCCTGAGGTCCGGGTATTGTGCGGCGAGGTTCCCCAAGGTCTCTCCGGCGGTGTCGCCACCGACCTCGACCTCAGAGCTACCGTCGGTATATTGCCTCAAAGGCGTGGGAATCTTGACCTTCGGCATAGAAGTCTCCTTTTCTTTGCGGCTATACGAATACAATGGGCTCTTCTTCGTAGCCCGAGCGGTCGTCCTTGAGTACCCACGAGCGCATATCCTCGACCTCGTCCTTGCCTACGGAGGCGATGATGTACGAGTAGTAGGGCCAGGCGTGCTCCCGGTCGTACTCTGAGGGCTCGGCCGGATGATCCGGGTGCGAGTGGTAGAACCCCAAGAGGTCCATATCCTGCTCTTGCGTCCTCTCCTCAAACTCCTTTATCTGCAAAGGCTCGATGAGGAAACGACGCCCTCGGTCCTCCTCATGGGTGTTTTTAGCCCGCCAGACGTCGACCACGATCTTCATGTCGCCCGTGTCCATCCCGACGAGGGCTCCGGCGCACTCCTCAGGGTAAGCCTCCTTCGCGTGGTCGTGGATGTGTCCCACGTCCCCCGCTCCTATCCTTAGCGCCAAACGCCTATTCCTCCCAGAAGCTCTCAGAGAGGTACTTGTCCGCCCCATCGGGAAGAACGGTGACGACCACGCCCGACTCCAGTTCTCGGGCGACCCTGAGCGATGTCGCCACCGCGGCCCCGGCGGAGAGGCCCACCAGAATACCATCTTCGCGGGCGAGCCGCTTGACCATATCGTAAGCTTCCTCGGTCGAGGCGCCAAGGTTCTCATCGGCGATCATCGGGTCGTAGATCTCCGGAACGATGGCGCTCTCCATGTACTTCATGCCCTCTAAGCCGTGGAACGGAGAATCAGGTTCGAAGGAGATGACCTTTATCTCCGGGTTGTACTCCTTCAGACGCCAGGCGGTACCGACGAAGGTGCCGCTCGTCCCCAGCCCCGCAACGAAGTGCGTAACCTCACCTTCGGTCTGCTCCCAGATCTCCGGTGCCGTGCTTTCGTAGTGCGCCCTAGGATTAGCTGGGTTCTTGTACTGGTCGGGGTAGAAGTACTGCTTCGGATCCTCGACGTAAAGCCTCCTAGCCTCCCGGATGGCCCCGTCGGAGCCCTCACCCGGGTCGGTTAGAACGATCTCAACACCCAGCGCGCGCAGTATCTTCTTGCGCTCCTCGCTCGCGTTTTTGGGCATGCACAGCTTCACCCTGTAACCGAGAGCAGCCCCGATCCAAGCATACGCGATCCCCGTGTTCCCGCTGGTGGCGTCGAGTATGACCTTCCCGACGTCGAGTTCGCCGCTCTGCTCGCCGTCCCGGACCATCCACAACGCCGGCCTGTCCTTGACCGAACCACCCGGGTTGTACCACTCGGCCTTACCGAGAATCGTTACCCTGGGTACCTCGCTCGAAACGCGCCCAAGCTCCAGAAGCGGCGTGTTTCCCACGAGGTTCACGGGCCGTAACCCCAACCTGCGATTAATCCTAGTAAACATGTCGGGATTATTATACAAGGCCGGCCTCTCACGTCCAGAAGAGGATAGAGAGGTAGAATACCCACCTAATGCATTAGCCGGAAGGCTAACAGCAAGCCCTCCGGCTATGGTTGGTGCGTATACATAATTATAACCACATATGGGCGCGGCACGCCATAGTAGGCCTCGAATTTTATCTTAAGGTTTTTGTACTATCCCAAAGATCCCAGAACTTTTTCCAGGGGACGGCGACGACAGGTGAAGATGGGAGTGTCGAGCTCGGTGTAGGCGCTGGCCTCGCTCTCCCTTAGCTCCATCATGAGGTTTTGGAACTTCTCGGGGCTTTCCGCTTCGAAGGAGAGGATGAACTCGTAGTCATCGATACCGAAGCAGTAGGCGGTGTTGTTCTTTACGGGGTAGTGCTTGCGGCCTATCTGCATGTGTTCATCCATCATGCGTTGGCGCTCTTCAAGGGAGAGCCGGTACCACGCGCGAGTCTTCACGAACGGGTAGACGAACAGGTAGTCACCCTCGCCGGGTACGATATACCGGCGGTTCTCAAAGCCCGGTGTGTGCTCGCCGACGTAGATAGAACGCCTCGCCAGCCCGAAATAGGAGTAGGCTATCTCCAGGTACTTGCCGAGCCCGCTTTTCAGAAGGGACGTGGTCATTTCCTCGAAGGCATCGAGGTCATAGGAGATACGCCACAGCATAAAGTCTGCATCCGAGCGCAGACCCATCAAGGAGAACGACCGTAGCAACATCTTTTCCGAGTGTTCCTCGACAGCGTCGAGGAACTCCCCTTTGCCCTTCTCACGCTGGTTGTCGCGCATCCTTCGCCACTCGGGGTTGAGCTTAAAGAAGACGTAGCTTATGTACTGGGCCGGAAGCTTCTCCTCCGCCGTCTTCCTCCCGTAGGCCCTGGTTTCGGTCACATTTCCTCCCTATGGTCGCAAGCAGTTAGCCCTCGGCTGTTAGCTTCTCTCCCCAAGCTGACAACTGATTGTCTTTAAGACCAAAGTTGTTCTCGTAGAGCTCTTCGACGTGCACCAGCTCCTCTTCCGTAAGGTCTGGTGTTTCGGGCGTGGCGGCGAACTCCCTAAGCTGCTCCTTATCGTAGATGTTCGGTAGGGTTGAGGCGACCTCGGGTGAGGCGAGGATGAACTTTAGGGCGGCCTGCCCCAAGGTACGCTCCCCGGAGGCGGTGAGGAAATCGAGTTGCTCGACCTTTCTCAGCCCCTCGAGGAGCCATTCCTTCGAGCGGTGGCGCCGGTGGTCGTTCATGTCGAAGGTCGTGTCTTTCGTATACTTGCCCTCTAGCATGCCGCTTGAGTGGGGAACCCGAACGACGAGGCTCGTGCCCGTTTCCCGGGCGGTCTCGATGAGGTCGCGTCCTGGTTCCTGTTCGAGGAGGTTATAGATCATCTGCACGCTCGATATGTTCCGCTCGCGCATGGCTTTCTGGCCCTCTTCAAGCCACCCAATCTTGGGCCCCAAAGCGACGCCGTAAGAGCGGATCTTACCCTCCTTCTTGAACTCTTCCATGATCTCGAAAGCGGCATCGCTCTCGACGGCATCCATCTTGGCGTTATGGAGCTGTAGAAAGTCCACGTACTCGGTGTCGAGCCTCTTCAGGCTCTGCTCGAGGGCGAAGCGCAAGAACTCCTCGGACCAGTTCTGGGGGCGTTCCTGTTGCCCCCGACGCTCGGTGTAATTGTAGAAGTCGTAACCGATCTTGGTCGAGATCACTATCTCCTCGCGCATCCCATCGAAAGCATCGGCAAGGAGAGTCTCGCCTTTGCCGGAGCCGTAGGTGTCGGCGGTATCGAAATAGTTGATACCTTCCTCGTACGCTCTTCTCAAAAGTTGCACCGACTGCTCATCGTTGATCTCGCCCCACCAGCCTGTGCTCACCGTCCAGACGCCGAAGCCGACCTCAGATACCTCTATTTCTGTGTCAGCGAGCCTCCGATATTCCAATCTCTTTCCTCTCGTCTGGATCCTACGCCACAAATTTCTTGTCTAATAGCTACTATATTCTACCGTCCGCTACTGTGTAAGTTCTCTCATGCTTCGTCATCGCCGGGGTTCTACCCTCTTCGGGCTTGTGCGGTAAAGCCTGAACAACGTTGCAAATTTTTAAGCCGCCGCCATTTTCTTAGCACAACGTTAAAAAACAATTCCGCCGTGAGGCTGTTGATGATAGTATTAAGCTAGAAATAATCCGGAGGGGGGATTCATGGCTAACGTATTCCGCGCGCTTTCGCGTAGAATCCTTGTTGTTTTTCTTGCGTCGATCGTGACGTCGGGCTTGGCGTTGCTCAGTGCGGGTGCCGGAGGGGCCGATCCGATAGTGGCCTCTTGGTATGGCCCTGGCTATAATGGCGTTAAGACCTCCAGTGGCGAGCTGTTCGACCCGAAGGGCTACACGGCGGCTAGCAGGACACTACCGTTTGGTACGAAGCTCATCGTTACTTACAATAATCGTTCCGTCGTGGTGGAGGTAAACGATCGGGGTCCTTTCTCGAAGGCCGAGCTCGATCTCTCGCAGGCTGCGGCCGAGTACATTGGTCTGACCGCAGTGGGCACCGCGACGGTGGAGGCCACCATCGTGGATCCCAGCACCCCAACTGGCCCCTATAAGGCTGAAGCAGCGGCGTCTACTGTTGGTGTTAGAGCGGAGGCTTGAAAGACCCGCTGCGCTACAGAAGACGCCCCAGGGCTCTACACCAACAACGCCACAACACGCGACCTTTGCGAGGCAAAGGACACCGTGTAGACCGTTTCCCATCTCGTGGGGAAACCTTCGTCGGCTGACGATAGCCGAGTATTTCGCTGTATTTGGCCCGAGGGCCGAACGATACTGCCAAAATGTTCGCCAAAAATATTCTTGACAGGGGCCTGGCGCGCATTTACTCTGAAGCTGGGCATGGCGGACAAACGTTACAAGGACGCCAAACCGCCGCGGAAAGGAGGTGCGAAATATGACGTTAACCATCTCGCGAGAGAAGGTCAAGGAGTTCACCCGTGAGGAGGTGGATCGGGCCATAGACGTGATCGAGCGTCATCTCGAGAAGGAGGCCCGTACCCGTAACTTGCTCGATGAGCAGGCGATCATGCGTCCTAAAGACCTGTGCAAGCAGCAGGGCCTGGACATGGTGGCCGAGCTGCGTGGTATGGTCTAAAGGAGCCCACGCAACGTGTAGCCCATGAAGGGGGATGCACAGTAATGCCTCGAAGATCTTATCAGGGGCTGTCCATCCCCCTTCACGAGGTTGGAGAGGACCGGGGGAAACCTAGGTCCTCTTTTTATGCCCTCCGTAGGGCGTCTCTCGTTGTTAACCGTTCGCTAGTAGCGGCGGCCCCGCTGACGGCGGATGTCGAAGTGAGCCGATGCGGAGACGGCCATCACGGCCATAACGCCGGCCTGTACCGGGTCGCTGACGACGAGGTCGGCGGCATCCGGGACGCTGCCGGGCATGTTCAGCGAGAGTACTATGATCCCTTTGTCACGGACCTCGCGGACGGCTTGGGCGACGTCGCCGCCCATCAGTGCGCCGGCCAATACCAGCCCCACGGCCCGCGGGAGACGAGCCACGGCCCGTACCGCGCTAGCCAAGTTCTCCTCGCCGATCAGTGGGATCGTGTCGACCGAGATCCGCTCACCTCGGATGTTGTGGCGGTCGGCCTCGGCGACCGCCCCAACCACCACCTGTCCCACCTGCGCCCCGCCGCCGATGACGATGATCCGCTTACCGTACACCTTGGCGAACGATGGTGCTCGTTCGACCATCTCGACGATCGGTAGCACGCTGAGGTCATTGATCAGTATGTCCGGGGCCGCGACATCCTCAAGTTCGAAATAGATCGTCGAGTCCCCCTCGCGCCGCTCGGCGATGTCGACGTAGGTGATGTTCGCCTGGTGCTCGAGAATAACCTGCGTCAGCGCGTGAAGTGCTCCGGGCTCATCGGGCGTGTGGACCATCAAGGCTAGGAGGGCGTCTCGTTTGGTGGTCTTGCTCATGGGCGTGCCTCCTCGAGGAAGAGCGTTTCCAAGAAGGGGTCGCCATCGTAGCCATCTCGGGCAGAGAGATAGGACCTCTCCTCCTTCGACTTCTCGTAAATCATGGTTGTCGGGCTCACCGCTTACCTCCTCTCTTTGCGATCAAAATTCCTCCGGGATCTCGGGCTTTCTCGGGTGAATCGAAAGTTGCCTACCCTCCTCATGATACTTCAAGTACCATTAAGGAAAAACAAGTAACATGCTTGGGAGAATTCGAACCTGTGATCTTCTGAATCGTAGTCAGATGTGCCGTCCGGCTAAGCCACGATCGTGTGGAGCGCATGCTCCATATACCACGGCTGATATCGTTGTTAATTTGTATCGCCTCAACAGTGTAGCCTGCCTGAGAGCTGGCATAGGAGGTATCTTCTAGTGGTAGGGTGTCGGTCGCCATCGAGATAGGCTTAGAAAAAGGGCCCTTTCAGGCTCCGAAGGTGTCCCAGCCTTTTCCTTTACCTCTGCGTTTGGCTTGCAAAAACGGAAGAAATAAGAGCCGAGCAGGAGGGATTCGAGCCTTCGATACTACGTTAAGATTGG
Source organism: Rubrobacter sp. (assembly GCA_019247245.1). Lineage (GTDB taxonomy): Bacteria > Actinomycetota > Rubrobacteria > Rubrobacterales > Rubrobacteraceae > Rubrobacter_F. The sequence goes on from JAFAPF010000459.1 coordinate 15,838, forward strand.
GTATATCTCCCCCTTTAGTGCAAGCTTGCTCCTGCTCAAGCTAGGACGACGCTTATGGAGCCGGGACAGATGGCCGAAACGACACTGCGAATTCCGTTCTGGTTCACCCATGCGATGCTAACCTTCTATGCCCAACAAGCCTTCGCTGTTGTGGAGTGTGGGGACCAATGGGCCAGCCAGTGATCTGGAGCGTGGAAACGTGGGAGGTAGCTCAGCGACGGTACCTGGAAGCTTTAGAAGCCGCCTTGATACCAGGTAGTGGCCCTCCGACCCCCAGAAGCACAGAACAAGCCTCCGATCGATTTCTTCTCGGGTTTCGGGTTACTCGGTTTCGAAGACGACTGAGCTAAGTAACAGCTGGCGGGCCTTAACGGCGGCACAGTAGAGCTTGGGGACTTTAGGGGAGAGAAGACCTTAGTACTTTTCTGGAACCCAAGGTGTGGATTCTGCCAGTAGGTGCTTCCCGACCTAAAGGAGTGGGAGGCAAACCTTCCAGAAGGGGCTCCTAAACTTCTGGTAGTCTCGGCTGAAACAGAGGAGGCTAATGAGGCGATGGAGCTTAGCTCGCCAGTAGTGCTCGACCAGCGATTCAGCATAGGGCGTGCTTTTGGTGCTGGTGTCACACCCTCGGTGGTGCTCATCGATGAAGAGGGTAAAATATCCTCAGAGGTTGCTGTAGGCGCTCCGGCAGTTCTTGGGCTGTCACAGCGGGCTCGGGAAGCTGAAAATAGAAGGAGAAGGGCGCGCTACTCCCTTATGTTCGAACTCTTCCAACCCACACATCTACTCTTCGTTCTTGTGGTTGCCTTGATAGTTTTTGGGCCCAAGCGCCTTATGGAGATCAGCAGAAGCCTGGGACAGACTATCCGCTCCTTACAAGAATATAAGGAGGAGTTTAAGGAAGAGTTACTCACAACAAGCCCTAAAGAACAGGATTCTGATAGCAAAAAAGAAGAGCGCACAGCAAACAAAAATACCAGGGCACCTACACACAGAGAGAGCTAGCCAAGAAAGAAGGTAAACGCTAATGTATTCAGGGCTTCTATCGCCTTCGCACCTAATAATCGTGCTCCTAATAATCATGCTGCTCTTTGGAGCCAAGCGCTTACCGGAGCTGGGCCGGAACCTTGGGCAGGGCATAAAAGAATTCAAGGAGGGGCTTGCCACCAAAGAGGAACCCAAGGAAGAAAAGCGTACCGTGGCCGTAGAAGGGGTACAGGAGAACGCTAGCAGGGTAAAGACAACTCAAGAACAAGAAGAAGAGCACCAACGGCCATAGAAGAAGGAAGCTGCCACTTAGACAGAGAGCTGGCTCTGGCTGGCGGGAAGCGTTTTGGCACACACCAATGAAGATGAACAGAACCATTAGAGGAAGAAACCCTACCGTACGACGATTACCAGCAAGTTCTCGCTAAGCTCTCTAATGAAAAGCTTCTAAGTACACTGGACCTCGCGCTATTAGAGCTAGAAAAACGTCTGCTGCACTACGCCAAAGTGGGACCAGAACTCTTAGAGATGGCAGATGAAGGGGTAATCCTTTGTTAGGGATAGAGCCAGGTTAAGCCAAGCTCTCTCCTCTGCGCAGCATGCAGAAGGTCACTTGCAGATAGTAGCAGTCAGTGAGTGGAAACCTACATCTATGCGTCCTACTTGGAGCACAGAGCCACGTCTTAATAGCCAAGAGTAGTAGCCTGTCGCACACCTTTTACTGGGCGCTTACCCTTGCCAGTCCCCAAGCGAAAAATAGGGGCCCTTTTAGTAGCTCCATCGCCCTTCCTGTCTCTGATAGAAATAAAAGGAGTCCAACACCTTTTCCAGAAAAGGGTGGTTGCGTCGATCTAAAACAGATATCAGTAACTGCGGAGCCTGCAGTGCTAATGAAATCGGTGTCTCTCTTGGAACGTATGTATGTGCAAGCGGGACGCTAGGCGACAACAATTCTTCATCTGCCGAGAACGGCTAACAGAAGCCCTAATGGGCCCCTGGGGAAGCTGGTTGAAGATAAGCCTTATAGCTAGAGGCCAGCCAGGGGATGTAAGGGTAACATCCCAATAATCTATAGAGCCAGGCTGACCTTTAGTAGGAGGAGAGGGGGTCAGAGGGGATGCCAGCCCGGTAATGGAAGAGGATTGTATAGGGCAGGCTGGTAGATGGGCATTCACCGTTCGGGTGATGTTCATATCCACTGTTCGGTTGATGAAGGAGACTGTAGACCCTACAGATAACAATCCCAGTCTTCTTTATGCCCTTAATAAGGCAACGATAGCCTCTTTTCAAGAGCTAACTGTAACCATTGGGAAACACCCCCATGAGAGCTACATGTCCCACGTCGGGATTGGCTAAATGAGCATGTTCCGTCTTTACATACTGCTGTTGCTACTTGAGGAACCGCCCCATTATTTGAGTAGGCGGGCGAATGCACCACATTCCCAGCACTATTAACGTAATGTTTATCGTTGCTGAGTCCGCTGTCGTCAGGCGTTGCTACTGCTGGTTGGCTATCGCTTTGTGGCGTTTCTACGGGTTGGGTATCTGTGGCAGGCTCTTGCTGCTGTGGTTGGACTGTATCAGCTTGTGAGGAAGGTGTACTTTCAGCCGTGGGGATGCTGGATACTTCCCATATGTTGGCGGTTTTGTTCGAGCTTGCCGTTGCCAGGTATTTACCGTCCGAAGGCAACCCCAAACAACTTTCCACTACCAGCCTTCATAGGAGATGATGAGCTTTCTTCTTGGCCGTTGCTCGTATCCCAGATACGAGGGTTTCCATCGTCGCTAGCGGTGGCCAAGTGTTTCCCATCCGAGCTGAAGGCAACCCCATATGCTTTCTTTCCTCCAGGCTTTATAGGAGATGAA